>CAIPNT010000166.1 GCA_903866485.1 uncultured Micrococcales bacterium
GCCGTGACAGGGCGGCGCGCTAACCAACTGCGCTACAGGACCTTACTTGGTGCTGGTGAAACTACTTGGTACATCGCTTCATAGTGACCCCAACGGGATTCGAACCCGTGCTGCCGCCGTGAAAGGGCGGTGTCCTAGGCCTCTAAACGATGGGGCCTACAAAGCGGATACTTCATAGCACCAAGCGTCAACAATAGTCGCTACTGGGGTTAGTTCGCAACCCGTGTTAGTTTCGAAGGTATGAACATCCGCTTTTCGCGCGCCTTAGCAGCCGTTGCAGTCAGCGCTGCACTGGTCATCGGCGGCTCGGTGGTGGCCCCAACCTGGGCGGCGCCAAATTATCCGAGTGCGGCCGAGGTGGCAGCGGCCAAGCGCAATGTGGCGGCCAAAAAGGCCATGATCGCGCGCATCGAAAAGATTGTTCAGCAGCTTGCAGTTCAGGCAGACGCGCTCGGCAAGGTGGCCGAAATTAAGGGTGAGGCCTTCAACCAGGCCCAAAATGCCGTGGATGTGATGACCGCCAAGGTTAATAGCCTGCAGTCTCAGGCCAACGCGGCGAATGCGGCCGCCAACAAGGCCAAGACCCAGCTTGGGCAGATTGCGGCTCAGATGTTTCGTGACGGGTCTGGCGGCACCTCGCTGAACCTGTTTTTAAACTCGGGCAAGGCAAGCGATTTGCTTTATCAGCTCGGCGCACAAGAGAAGGTGGCTCAGCAGAGCAACACCATCTATAACCGCTCGCTGGCAACCGAAAAGTTTGCTCAATCTCTCAGCGATCAACTTGCCTCTGCTAAGGCCGAGCTTGCCACCAAAGCTTCAGCTGCCAAGGTGCTTTTCGTTTCGGCGCAGCAGGCAGCCAACGCTGTGCAGGCGCAAGTTGACGCCAACAACAAACTAAACAAGACCTTCTATGCTCAGTTGGCTGTTCTGCAAAACACCTCTGCAGAGCTCGAAAAGCAACGTGAAGAGGGCCTCGCGGCTGAGGCTCGTCAAAACGCCGGCACCTCGAAGCCAATCGCGCCAGAGTTGTATACCGTCGGTGACCCAAACCCGAGCAAGGTTCAAATAGCGATCGACTTCGCCAAATCAAACCTCGGTGATGCATACGTGCTTGGTGGAATGGGTCCATCGGTCTGGGACTGCTCTGGAATCACCAAGGCCAGCTATGCGGCTGCCGGAATTTATATCGGCACGCATTCGGCCACCAACCAGTTTGAAACTCTTGCCGCTGCTCGCAAGTTGGTGCCGCTAACCGAATGGCAAGCGGGCGACCTGATCTGGTACACCCAGTCATCAGATTTCAACGGAGATAAATATCACGTTGCCATTTACCTTGGCGGAAACATGATGCTCGAGGCGCCAAACCCAGCTCGCACCGTGCGCATCGTTCCGGTTCGCTACGGTGAACTTTTTCCTTATGCCGGACGACCATCGGCCTAAGCCGATCGGGTGGCGAAGCTAAATGCGTGAGGGTCAGCAGCCGCATTTTCAGGTGCTGATCGAGCCGATTGGCAGCAACTCTAGGTCGCGGATTGGCCGCTGGATTTTGGGTGCAAACTCTGGCACGGATGCCGGTCACACAACTCACTGGTTTAGGGTCATGTGCCTCACCGGAGTGGACTATTTTTCAACTCTCGGCTATCAGCCGGCCATCGCTGCTCTAGCCGCGGGCTTGCTGTCGCCGATCGCAACCATCATCTTGGTGATGTTGACCTTGTTTGGTGCGCTGCCGGTTTATCGCCGGGTGGCATCCGAGAGTTATCGCGGTGAAGGGTCGATTGCACTGCTCGAGCGGCTGCTTCCTTGGTGGCCGGGCAAACTTTTGGTTCTGGTGCTGCTTGGTTTTGCAGCCACCGATTTCATCATCACCATAACGCTCTCGGCCGCTGACGCAAGCGCCCACTTCATCGACAATCCGACCGTTCATCCATACTTTGCCGGATCTCAGGTTGCCGTCACGCTGGTGCTGGTGGCATCACTCGGCATGGTGTTTTTGGCTGGATTTAAAGAGGCAATCGGCATCGCATTAGTTCTGGTTCTCACCTACCTCGGGCTCAACGTCGTGGTGATAGTCGCAGCTGCGTCTCGGGTCTTCGCGGCAGGCCCGGTGGTGGTAACCGACTGGTGGTCGGCGCTGGTGCAACAGCACGGCAATCCGGTGGTAATGATTGCCATCGCGCTGCTGGTTTTTCCAAAGCTGGCACTTGGCATGTCTGGCTTTGAAACCGGCGTTTCGGTGATGCCCCAGATTCGCGGAGACAAGACTGATAGTGACCCGGCCGTCGCCGCCCCGCTCGGGCGCATCCGCGGCACCAAACGGCTTTTGACCACGGCCGCCATCACCATGAGCGCCTTTCTGATCGCAACCAGCTTTTTGACCACGCTGCTGATTCCGCAGCGACTTTTTCATCCCGGGCAGGCGGCAAACGGGCGAGCTCTTGCCTATCTGGCGCACGCATATTTAGGGTCAACCTTTGGCTCAATTTATGACCTGTCGACGATTTTGATTCTTTGGTTTGCCGGAGCCTCTGCGATGGCCGGTCTGCTCAACCTCGTGCCGCGCTATTTGCCGCGTTACGGAATGGCGCCGGCTTGGTCGGCCAAGACTAGACCGCTGGTTGTTGTGTTCACCTTGATAGCGTTCGGCATCACGCTGTTGTTCAATGCCAACGTCGATGCCCAGGGCGGTGCCTATGCCACGGGCGTGCTGACGCTGATGTCTTCAGCCGCCTTTGCAGCAGCGCTCTCGGCCAGAGCCAAGCGCCAACGCGTGGCCTTCATCGGTTTCTCAATCGTCACCTTGATTGCGATTTACACCACCGTCGTCAACGTCATAGAGCGCCCGGATGGCATTCGCATCGCCGGGTTCTTCATCCTTGTAATGTTGCTGGTTTCGATCACCTCGCGAGTTAGACGGTCGTTTCAGTTGCGCGCCGATTCGGTGGTTTTCGACGACGTGGCGTTCAAGATTTTGCGCGAGGAGGTTGCCGCTCAGCACCAGCTGGTCTTGATTGGGCACGACAATCGCACCGGCGGGGCGTCAGACTATGCCACTCGAATTGCTGAAGAGCGCGTGCTCGGGCGCATTGAGGATGACGTGGACGCGCTAGTAGTCGAGGTAAAGGTGAAAGACTCGTCGAACTTTGAAGAAGACATCACGGTTCGCGGTTTTGAAGAGTTTGGTTTCAAAATCTTGCGCATCGAATCAAACGCGGTGCCCAACGCCTTGGCCGCCGTGCTGCTTGCCATGCGAAACGAGTTTGGGGTTGTGCCAGATATTTACTTCAGATGGTCTGAAGGCAACCCGGTGGCCAACATGTTGAAGTTTTGGATAGCCGGACACGGAGATATTGCCGCGTTAACCCGAGAGGTGCTTCGTGAGAGCGAACCGAATACTATTAACCGTCCGCGAGTTCACGCCAGCTAGGAGAGCGCCATGAGCCTCTATGAACCATTTCAGATTTCGCACATCGCAAACGCTCCATTAGAAAAAGTTTGGCGGGCCTGGACCTCAGAGGCCGACTTGTTGCAATGGTGGGGCCCAGCCGGGCTCGAGATGAAGGCGGCGCGAGTCGATGTTTCGCCGGGAGGCAAGTTTCACTATGTGATGTCAAACGGCGCTGATGCCGCCGAGCCATTCGAGTTGTGGGGTGCCCTCGAATATGTAGAGGTTGAGCCGCTGCAGCACATTGTGTTTGATAACTATTTTTCAGATGCTGAGGGCGGCAAGACCCGTCACTTCATGAACCCTGACTGGCCCTTGGTGGTTCGCAGCACCTTGACGCTGGTCTCCGATGGCGACAAGACCATGATTCACCTGCAAGGCGCACCTATTGATTCGAATGAACTTGAACAAAAGATTTATTCGGATAACTTTGAATCTATGCGCATTGGCTTTAGCGGCACATTCGCTCAGCTTGATGAGTTTTTGGCTAAATAAAGAAAGATCACATCATGCACGCTGGCAACGAGCCGCATTCGCAAATATTGATTGAGCCAGCCGGCTCGCAAGTTGAATCTA
>CAIPNT010000167.1 GCA_903866485.1 uncultured Micrococcales bacterium
CGCTACGGCATCCCCGACTTCAAGATGGAAAAGCACCACATCGACCGTCGAATCGCGCAGATGGAAGCCGAGGGAACTCGTTTTCGACCGGGAGTGAACATCGGTGTCGACATCACCTGGGAAGACCTTCGCGCCCGTTATGACGCCGTTGTGGTGACCACCGGGTCAACCAAGCCACGAGACCTTAGCGTTAGTGGGCGAGAGCTAAACGGAGTGCATTTTGCAATGGAGTACCTGGTGCAGGCCAACCGCGCAGTTGCCGGTGAAACCGTTGAAAACCAGATCAGCGCCCGCGGCAAAAACGTCATCATCCTCGGTGGCGGTGACACCGGAGCTGACTGCCTTGGAACCGCAACCCGCCAAGGCGCTATCTCGGTAACCACTCTTGCAATCGGCAAGCAGCCTCCTGCAGAGCGCCCCGAAAATCAGCCTTGGCCAACTTTGCCAACTCTGTTTGAAGTTGCCAGCGCACACGAAGAGTTTGGCGAGCGGCAGTACCTGGCCTCAACCGTCGAGTTTGTCGGCGAAAACGGCAAGCTAACCGGTGTCAAGGTCGCAGAAACCGAATTTATTGACGGCAAGCGCCTGCCTAAGGTCGGCACCGAGCGAGTCATCCCAGCCGACTTGGTTTTCTTGGCTCTTGGATTCACCGGCCTTGAGGGCGACCTAATCGCCGACCAGTCGAAGACCGAAATCGACGGTCGAGGCAACTTGGTGCGAGACAAGCAGTGGTCGACCACAGCCGATGGCGTGTTTGCAGCTGGTGATGCCGGTCGAGGTCAGAGCCTCATTGTTTGGGCTATCGCCGAGGGTCGCGCAGCAGCTGCAGCAGTTGACGAATATCTAGAGGGCAAGACCGAGCTTCCAGCACCGGTCAAGCCGACCGACAAAGCATTTTCTATTTATAACTAAGAGTTACCAAACAAATTCTCGGCAAAAGATGTCGAGAACCAAACGAAAAAGGAACAAATGAGACGCGCAAAGATTGTTGCCACACTAGGTCCGGCAACTTCAAGCTATGAGAACATTCGCGCAATTATCGAAGCCGGTGTCGATGTTGCTCGCATGAACCTCAGCCACGGCAGCTATGACGTGCACGAAGAGATTTACCGCACCGTTCGCAAGGCAGCAGCCGACGTGAACAAGCCGGTTGGCATCTTCGTTGACCTTCAAGGTCCAAAGATTCGTCTCGCCAAGTTTGTAGACGGCCCACACATGCTCGAAAAGGGTGACATCTTCAAGATCACCATCAACGAGGTTGAGGGCACCAAGGAGATTTGTGGCACCACCTTCAAGGGCCTGTGTGGCGACGTAAAGGTTGGCGACCTGCTGCTCATCGATGACGGCAAGGTCACTTTGAAGGCCACCGAAGTTACTTCAGACACCGTAACCACCGTTGTCGAGGTTCCTGGCTTCGTTTCAAACAACAAGGGCATCAACCTTCCAGGCGTTGCAGTGAACGTTCCTGCACTGTCTGAGAAAGACGAGGATGACCTTCGCTGGGGCATCCGTCTTGGCGTAGACATGATCGCGCTTTCATTCGTTCGCAACGCAAGCGATATCGTTCGCGTGCACGAAATCATGAACGAAGAAGGCAAGTTTCTGCCGGTTATCGCCAAGATCGAAAAGCCGCAGGCTGTTGAGGCTCTAGAAGAGATCATTGACGCATTTGACGGCATTATGGTTGCCCGCGGTGACCTGGGTGTAGAGCTTCCATTCGAAGAGGTTCCACTGGTTCAGAAGCGTGCGGTCGAGCTTGCTCGACGCTGGGCAAAGCCAGTTATCGTGGCAACCCAGATGCTTGAGACCATGATCGAGAACTCACGACCAACTCGCGCAGAGGCCTCTGACGTGGCAAACGCCATCCTTGATGGTGCCGACGCTGTGATGCTCTCGGGTGAAACCTCGGTCGGAAAGTGGCCAGTAGAGACCGTTTCTGCAATGGCTCGCATCATTGAGTCAACCGAAGAGAACGGCCTAGACCGCATCCCTGATCTGGGCACCCGCCCACACACCCACTCTGGCGCCGTTTCGTTGGCAGCAGTTGAGATCGCAGAGCTGCTTGGCTCACGCTATGTTGCAGTGTTCACCGAGTCTGGCGACTCACTGCGTCGCGTGTCACGTCTGCGCTCATCGGTTCCGACTCTCGCCTTCACCCCGAGTGAAACCGTTCGCAACCGCCTATCACTGGTCTGGGGTGCGCAGACCTACCTAGTGGCACCGGTCAAGCACACCGATGAGATGATGCACCAGGTCGACGAGATTGTTCTAGCCGAGGGTCTAGCCAAAGTTGGCGAAGAGGTCGTTGTTGTGGCAGGAACCCCTCCTGGCATCCCAGGTTCAACCAACAGCCTTCGTGTTCACCGCGTTGGCGACGCCGTAAACGGTGCGGCACCTGGTTACCAGAGCAAGTAAGCGCTAAAGGCAAACCCCTCAGGATTCCTCCTGAGGGGTTTGCTTTCTTAATAATCTAAATAAAAGGTGGCCGAAAAGTTTGCGAAGCAAACTGGCACAGAAAGCAGAAAATCCCTGGGTGTATTTCCCAGGGATTTTCTGTCATTACGTGCCGAAGGCGGGACTTGAACCCGCACTCCTTTCGGAAAAGCATTTTGAGTGCTCCGCGTCTGCCATTTCGCCACTTCGGCTTGTTGTAACTAGAAGATTGTATTTCATTTTGGCGCGTTAGATAAATCGAGCCATTATCTAATAAGGTTGTCGCCATGGCAGATGTATTGGTAAAGCGCAGAGTTGTTGTTGCCGAAGACGAATCACTGATCCGAATGGACATTGTTGAGACTCTTCGCGAACACGGATTTGAAGTGGTTGCAGAGGTGTCTGATGGCACCTTGGCGGTTGCAGCGGTCGAAGAACACAAGCCTGATCTTGTCGTGATGGATATCAAGATGCCTAACATGGACGGCCTTACCGCTGCCGAGCAGTTATCTGGGCATAAGGTGCCAATTGTTCTGCTGACCGCGTTCAGCCAAAAAGAACTTGTCGACCGAGCCAATCAGGCCGGTGCTATGGCATACGTGGTTAAGCCGTTCACGCCTAACGATTTGATGCCAGCCATTGAGATTGCTCTTAGCCGCCACTCGCAGCTTGTCGCGCTTGAGCTTGAGATCGCAGACCTAAACGAGCGTTTTGAGACACGCAAGCTGGTAGACCGGGCAAAGGGTCTGCTTAACGAAAAGATGAATCTCACCGAGCCGGAGGCATTCCGTTGGATTCAGAAGGCTTCGATGGA
>CAIPNT010000168.1 GCA_903866485.1 uncultured Micrococcales bacterium
AGCTGGCACCACCTGGGCAAAGATCAGCTTGACTGGCTCAAACGCTGGCGAGAAGCTAACCGCTTCAGGCACCGGCGTGTTCCTATCAATCGATGGCGCAACTCCTACCAAGGACTCAGCTTCAAAGGTTGCTCAGGCAGCTGCTGCAACTGTTTGGGTTGCATCTAACACCACCGGCGCAAAGACCATCACCATCACCAATGGCACCGTCTCTGCAACCGTTGTTGTAACCTTCGACAAGTCAGTTGCAGTTACCTCATCGGTAGCTAACGCTGGTGCAGTTGTTGCTCTAGGTTCACTAGCAACCTCTTCACAGGCTGGACGCTCGGTTGACGTTTCAGCAACCATCGTTGACAAGTTCGGCAACCCACTTCAGGGTGCAACCGTTACCTTGTCATCAACTGGCGTTGGCTACCTTGCTAACACCACCACCACCTCAGATGCAAACGGTAAGGTTACCGGCAAGCTAATCGTTGGTGCACTAGAGAACGGTGACGCAGTTGTTACTGCTTCAGCAGCTCTTGGTGACTCAACCACCGCTTCAGCCGCAAAGACCATTACCTTTGGTGCAACCGATGCTCAGATCGACATCGTTGGCAACCGCGTAACCGCGACTGCCTCATACACCTCAGGCAAGACCGTTGCGTTCTATGTTGACGGAATCAAGAAGTGGTCAAAGCTTTCAGCTGCTGACTCTGACTTGGTTGTCAACTACAACCTAAAGAAGGGCACCCACACCGTGACCGTGAAGGTCTCAGGCGGTTTCGCAACCACTGAGAAGTTCATCGTCAAGTAATAGGTTCCATCTCTAAGGGAAGCCCCCTGGCCTGTGCGGGTCAGGGGGTTTCTCTGTTAACAAGGCACACCGATTGATTAGGCTTAGCACATGGCATATGAATACAAACAGCACCCACACGTTGAGGCTCGCAAGACCAAGGGCCCTGCCGTTTCTAAGCGTCACCACAGCAGCAAAAGCCAGCTCAGCCTAAACGACCGCATCGGTCTTGGCGTGACCAAGCGCGTTGGCAGCATGTGGGCGGCATACGTGTTCTTTGCCCTAACCCTGGTGTCTCTGCCTGCAGCATTGGCTTCTGGCAACACGCTGATCATCGTCTCTTGGGTGGCCCAAACCTTTTTGCAGTTGGTGTTGCTGCCAATCATCATCGTTGGTCAAAACATTCAGGCCAAGTCTTCAGATGACCGTGCAATTGCCACATATGAAGACGCCGGCGCCATTCTCGAAGAGTCAAAAGAGATTCAGGCTCACCTCGCTGCGCAAGACCAGGCCCTCAACGCCATTGTCAGCAAGATGCAGGCCCTCGAAGAGCAGATTGCAAAGCAGCTGAAGAAATAAATGCGCCTGGTTATTGCTCGGTGCGCGGTTGACTATTCGGGTCGGCTTTCGGCCCACCTGCCGCTGGCAACCCGCCTGCTGATGCTCAAAAATGACGGCTCAATTTTGGTTCACAGCGACTCAGGCTCTTATAAGCCTCTGAACTGGATGAACCCGCCATGCACCATTGTGGTTGAAGAGCCTTCGACCGAAGCCGCCGAGTTTGGCGTGATTGAAGTTTGGCGCGTGCAGCAAAAGAAAACCGAAGATGTGCTCAAGGTTTCGATTCACGAAATCATCGCCGATGTGGCTCACGAGCTGGGCGAAGACCCAGGCCTCATCAAAGATGGCGTTGAAGCTCACCTGCAGGTTTTGTTGGCCGAGCAGATTGAGCTGGTGTCCGAAGATGCCAAGCTGGTTCGTCGCGAATATATGACCGCGATTGGCCCGGTTGACATTTTGGCTCGAGACTCGGCCGGTTCGATTGCTGTTGAGCTTAAGCGGCGCGGAGACATCGACGGCGTAGAGCAGTTAACCCGCTATCTAGAACTGATGAACCGCGACCCGTTGCTTGCCCCGGTTAGGGGAGTGTTTGCCGCCCAAGAGATTAAGCCTCAGGCCCGCAAATTGGCAGAAGACCGTGGCATTGCATGCTTAGTCTTGGACTACGACGAAATGCGCGGAGTAGACAATGGCGTTCCAAGGCTCTTCTAAAGAAGATTCGCACCAAAAGGGCAACAAGAGGCACAAGCGAGTGCATCACCCGTCGCGCTTCAACATTCGCGGCAAGGGATACTTTCACCGTCTTGGCCCGGGCATTGTCACGGGAGCCGCCGACGATGATCCATCTGGCATCGGCACCTATTCTCAGGCTGGCGCCGCAGCCGGCTATGGCTTTTTGTGGTCGGCAATTTGGTTGCTGCCACTAGCCTTCGCCACGCAAGAGGCTTGCGCCCGCCTTGCCTTGGTCACCGGAAAAGGGTTGGCGGCGATCATCCGTGCCACCCTGCCTCGCTGGGTGTTGCTGATTGCGGTTATTTTGGTCTCGGTGGCCAACACCGTAAACATCGCCGCCGATCTTGGCTCGATGGCCGCCGCGCTGCGACTGCTGGTGCCAATCGACCAGGTGGTTGGCGTGGTTGGCTTTGCGGTGCTGATGGCATTCATTGAAATCGTCGTGCCCTATCACCGCTATGCCAAGGTTCTGCGCTGGCTCTGTGCCTCACTGCTGGCCTATGTGGCCGTGCTGTTTGTGGCGCACGTTAACTGGGCCACCGTGGCAAGTTCGGCTTTCATCCCTCACATGAATTTCACTAAGGCTTCATTCGAGCTGCTGATCGCCTTGGCCGGCACCACCATCTCGCCATACCTGTTCTTTTGGCAAGCTGCCGAAGAGGTTGAAGAGCGCCACGAACCCGAGGTTGAGCAGGGCGGCACGCCAACCGAGGTTGCCATCGATCACATTCAGGCAATGCGCGGTGATGTGTTTAGCGGCATGCTCACCGGCGTCTTCATCATGTTTGCAATCATGGCCACCTCGGCTGCCACGCTGAATGCCACCGGCATCATCAACATCAACTCGGCCGAGGATGCCGCGGCCGCCCTGCGCCCAATTGCCGGCGACTTTGCCGGGCTGCTGTTTTTGCTTGGCATCTTGGGAGTTGGCCTGTTGTCGGTGCCGGTTTTGGCCGGCTCGACCGCATATGCGTTGGCCGAAACCTTCGGTTGGCGAGCCTCGCTCGAGCTCAAGCCCTGGAAGGCGCGTGCCTTCTATGCGGTGATTGTGGCCTCGGTTGCCATCGCTGTGGTACTCAACCTGATCGGCATCGAACCGATGCACTTCTTGGTTTTGGCGGCGGTGCTTAACGGCCTTTCGGCACCCATTTTGATGGCCATTGTTTGGTATTTGGCTCGCAACAAAAACCTACTCGGCCGCTGGGCTTCGCCGCTCTGGTCTCAGATCTTGCTTGCAGTGGCCACCTTGGCCATGACCGCGCTGCCATTCTTTTGGATATTCGTTTAATAGAATATTCCGAGCGCAGCGCCGAACGCCTGTGCCATTGTTGACGCATGGGAATATTTGATCGCAGAGTTTTAGTCGTCGATGACGATCAGTTGCTTTTGGGTCTAATCGCAGCCAAGTTAGAGTCTGACGGATTCGAGGTTGAAAAGGCTACGGATAGTGCCACCGCTCGACGCATCGCCGATAAGTTTGACCCAGACATCGCCGTTCTTGACATCGAGTTGGGTCACGGGCCAACCGGAATCGACCTGGCTCACATCCTGCGCAAAAAGAACACCGAGATAGTTCTGGTGTTTTTGACTCACATTCCTGAGCCGCGCCTGGTTGGCCTAGAAAACAAGGCCATTCCTAAAAACGCGGCCTACCTGGTGAAAGATCGCCTTGCCGACCCAGGAGTATTGGTGCAGGCCATCGAGGCTGCCGTGCGCGACAAGGTTGACGCAGGTTTCAGAGATGACAAGAACACCGAACACCCGTTCTCGGGGGCATCTCGCAGTCAGTTGGCCGTGCTGCAGATGATTGCCCTTGGCATGAGCAACACCCAAATTGCCAAAGAACGCGGCACCACAATTCGTGCGGTTGAAAACCTCGTCAAGCGGGCTCTCGAAAATGCTGGCATCGACCCTGAGAGCGAAGCCAACCCTCGAGTTATAGCCGCGCGCGAATATATCAAGCTCACCGGCATGCCGTTTGGCCGTTAGTCGCTACCAATGAGTCAGGCAGTGTCGGCCAATCAGCCCTTTTCGCGCGTTTCGCGCCTAGGGCGCAAGCAAAACTGGGGTTGGTCGCTGCTGTTTTTGACGGCCGTGATCAGCGTCACGTTTAGTCTGCTTTTTGACGCAGTGCGCCTGCAAGACTGGTCGCCCATCTGGTTCATCATCAACCTGGCCACACTGCTTGAGGTGTTTGTCGTTGCAGCGGTGACCCGCAGGCTGATTCTTGACCGGTTGCTAGATCAACAGCCCAGGCCGTGGCTCAATCTGGTTTTTGCCGGCCTGCTCGGCTCGATAAAAAATGTCAGCGTCGAAGCCTTGGCTCGCGCCTTTGGAATTGCCGGCGACCCGATCTGGGAGTTTCGCATCATCGGCGGATTCGGTCTTGGTGTCGCAATCTTCTTGTTTGCCGGATTAGCCCTTGGCGCCCACGCCGAACACCGAGCAATCTTGGCAGAGCTGCAGGCCGTGCAGCGTGCACTGCTGCAGCTGAGAAACTCATCAAAGGCCAGGCTCGACGCGGTAAACGACAAGCTTTCACTGCAGGCCCGCGAGCTGCTGTTGCCCAAGTTGCACAGCATTCAAATCATGATTGCCAACCCGGCAGACACACCTAAGGCCATCGCCAGCCTGCGCGAATTTATCTACCAAGATGTTCGACCGCTCAGCGACTCACTCGCCGAGCGCCTGATAGCGCCGGCTCACCTATCGAGCCTCGACGACGCCTCAGCACCGCGCCGACGGTTCTTGCAGTCTGAGGTCGAGGTAAAGCCTCTGATTCCGGTTTGGCTCAGCGGAGCGATGTTTGTCTTCGGAGCATTTTCAATCGCCTATATGGTGCTTGGCGCGCCCGAATGCAACGCCGCAATAATTGTTTCACCGTGGTCAATGATTTTGCTTTCACTCTTCAAATTGGCAATCCCAGCGCACTTCAGGCTCACCCGACTAAAACTCGGATGGTTGACCATCGGGCTAGGTTTGCTTTGCTCGGCGCCAACATATATGGCCATGTATGTTCACGCGGCAAACCTTGGGCAACAACTGCTAATGGCAATGTATGTGCCACTGATGATTTTTGGGCTGTTGGCTTTTGTCTATTCTGAGAGCCTCGACGCAGACCGCATTCAGGCGCGCGATGTGATCATCAGCGAAAACCAAGACCTCGCCCACGACCAGGCGCTGTTTGAACAAAAGCTTTGGTTGGCCCGTCGCGCATGGCAGTTTGTAGTTCACGGCACAGTGCAGTCGGCACTCACCGCCGCGCTCACCCGGTTGCAGGCAACCGAGCACCCAGACGCCGTGGTTTTGGCAACCGTGAACCAAGACATAGAGCGTGCTCGCACAGCGCTCGTGTCAAAGCCTGAAAGCCAGGTAAACCTATCTGCCGCCATAGGGGTGCTGCAAGAAACCTGGCAGGGCATCTGCCAGATTGAACCACACATTGCAGATGAAGCCGCCGCGGTTATTTCGGCAGATAAGGATGCCTCTGCGTGCCTCAATGAGATCATCAAAGAAGCCGTCTCAAACGCGGTTCGTCACGCTGACGCCCAAAAAATTGACATCCATATTGACCTTGGCGATTCAGACTCGCTCGAGGTTTTGGTCACCAACGATGGGTTGCCGCTGCGCACCAACAACTCTCAGGGGGTTGGCTCAAGACTCATCGAAGAGTTGACCACCGACTGGTCACTCTCAACCAACCGCAGCACCGGGCTAACCGAGTTTCGAGCCAATCTTCCGCTACAGCGCGATTTTTAGATTTTTCGGCTGAACCCCTCTGCCTGACTTATTCACACAACAGCCGATAAACTTGACCCCTATGAAGGTCTTTCTAACTGGCGCAGATGGTTTTATCGGTTCACACCTGGCAGAAGAGCTGGTTCGCGCCGGCCACCAGGTTAAGGCGCTGTGCATTTATAACTCAATCGGTTCGCACGGCTGGCTAGACACCATCGACCCTGCGGTTAAATCGCAGATGGAAATCGTGATGGGTGACATCCGTGACCCTTATCACATGGCCCAGTTGGTGAAGGGTCAAGATGCCATCTTGCACCTTGCCGCATTGATCGCCATCCCGTTTTCATATGTGGCCCCTGACATGTATGTTCAGACCAACATTCAGGGCACACTCAACCTGTTGAACGCAGCCCGCGACGCCGGTGTCTCGCGCTTTATTCACACCTCAACCTCTGAGGTTTATGGCACCGCACAATATGTGCCAATGGATGAAGGTCACGTGCTTCAGGGCCAGAGCCCATATTCGGCCACCAAGATTGGTGCCGACATGATGGTGAAGTCGTTCTACACCTCTTTTGAGCTGCCAACCATCACCATTCGCCCTTTCAACACCTATGGCCCACGCCAGTCGGCTCGCGCGGTTATTCCAACCATCATTTCGCAGCTGGCAGCGGGCATGAAGACCATCAACCTTGGTGCGCTAACCCCAACCCGTGATTTCACCTATGTCACAGACACCGCCAAGGGCTTCGAGAAGGCGCTGCACGCAACCACCGGCTTCGGCGAGGTGACCAACCTAGGTGTCGGCTTTGAGGTTTCGATTGGTGAGACCTTCAACATCATCAACGACATCATGGGTGCCGAAGCGATTGCCACCGAAGACCCAAACCGAATTCGTCCGGCAAACTCAGAGGTAGAACGCCTATTCAGCGACAACACCAAGGCAAAGTCGGTCTTGCAGTGGGAGCCTGAAATCAAGGGCATCGAGGGCTTTAGGGTTGGCCTAGAAAAGACCATCGAATGGTTCACCAACCCGGTCAACCTGGCCAAATATCGCCCAGCCGAATACACCGTCTAAGGGGTCACCGTGGCCGATCTAAAAACTGAGCTGGTCGACCGCATTCGTGCGGTGGTCTCAAAAAGTGAGCTTGGCAACGAGCCTCGCCCGGTAAACCTGCACGAGCCTGAAATCGGTGAACTCGAAAAGAAGTACGTTCTTGAGTGCCTAGACTCAACCTTTGTTTCATCGGTTGGTGCATTCATCCCTCAACTTGAAGAGCGCATCCAAGGCATCACCGGCGCCAAGCATGCCATCGCCGTATCAAACGGAACCGTGGGTCTGCAGGTTGCCTTGTTTTTGGCCGGTGTCGAATATGGCGACGAAGTGATCGTGCCAACCCTTTCGTTTATCGCAACGGCCAACGCGGTTTCGCACGCCGGTGCCGTGCCCCACTTTATCGACTCAGAGCTGGGCAGCATGGGCATGAGCCCGGATGCGCTGCGCGAGGCGCTGGCCGGCATGACCCGCGAAAACGGTGTGCTGATCAACCCTGAGAGTGGCCGGCGCATTGCCGCGATTTCACCGATGCACACGCTAGGCCATCCGGTAAAAATCGAAGAGATTTGCGCCATCGCCGCCGAATATGGCGTGCCTGTGGTTGAAGACGCGGCAGAATCGCTGGGCTCATATGTAACTACCGCCTCGGGTGAGCGCAAACACACCGGAACTTTTGGCCTCACCAGCATGATCTCGTTCAACGGCAACAAGATCGTCACCACCGGTGGTGGCGGCGTGATTTTGACCAATGATGACGAGCTCGGCAGGCGCGCCAAGCACCTCACTACCACGGCCAAGCTGCCGCACAAGTGGGAATTCGAGCATGATGAGATCGCCTGGAACTTTCGCATGCCAAACCTCAACGCCGCTTTGGGGCTAGCTCAGCTTGATAAGTTCGACCGATTCTTGGATGAAAAACGCCGCCTAGCCCTTGCCTATGGCGAGGTCTTTGCCGACCTAGAGGGCCTCAAGTTTGTCTTTGAGCCAGACGGCACCGCTTCAAACTATTGGCTTTGCGCTGTGCAACTGGATGAGCCATCGCTGGCTCGCAGAGACGAGTTGCTGCAGGCCTGCCACGACGCCGGCTTGCTGGTTCGCCCAATGTGGAACCTGCTGCACACCCAGCGCATGTATGCCTCTGCGCCTAAGGGCCAGCTTGCCGCAGCGACCGCTTTGCACGCATCGCTAATTTGTTTGCCGTCGACCCCTCGCCTGGCACAGGGTCTCTAGGTTTAGGGCTGAGGCCGCACATGACTGACTTGTCTCGCAAGATTGCCGTGATGACCGGCACTCGCGCCGACTATGGCTTGTTGCGCCCGCTAATCACCGAGCTGGAAGCCGCTTCGCAAGGCACCAACCCAGCGGTTGAGCTGCAGCTGATTGTCACCGGCACACACCTCTCGCAAGAACACGGTCACACCATCGAAGAGATTTTGCGTGACGGGTTCAAGCCAGCCGCCGAGGTTTCGATTTGGGCCGGAGAGGGCACCAAAAACCTGCTTGGCGAAGATGGTTCGCAATCGCTGACCGCCGGCGTCGAAACTGGCGAGGCGGTGGCCAAGTTCTCGTTGATTCTCGACCACCTAAAGCCCGACCTAGTTGTCGTGTTGGGCGACCGACTCGAGGCGTTCGCAATGGCCACGGCCGCAACAATCCTGTTGATTCCGGTGGCTCACATTCACGGCGGCGAGCTAACCCTCGGTGCCATGGATGATTCGCTGCGCCACTCAATCACCAAGCTTTCATACCTGCACTTCACCACCACAGATGAGCACCGCGCACGCGTGCTTCAGCTAGGCGAGGCCCCCGAGCGTGTTTTCAACTTTGGTGCGCCGGTGCTAGACGCGATGCAGTCATTGCATTACCTCAGTCGTGAAGAGCTAGAGCACAAATTTGGCATTCGCTTCGGCGCTAAAAATATTCTGATGACCTTTCATCCGGCGGCCTTTGATGTTGCCCCTTCAAGCTTCATGATTGACGAATTGCTGGCGGCAATGGAGGCCAGCACCACCTCAGACGGCAAGCACGTTCAGCTGATCATCACCGGCACCAACAACGACATCGGCTCAGACTATGTGCGCGAGGCAATCGCGACTTTCGCAGCGGCGCATCCAGACCACGTTTCATTCGTCGAGTCATTTGGTCAACTCGGCTATCTTTCGGTGATGCGTGAGGTTGACGTGGTCACCGGCAACTCATCTTCAACAGTGCTCGAGGCCCCCATATTTGGCGTGCCATCGGTGCTTATCGGCAACCGACAAGAGGGCCGACCAATGGGTGCCGGCGTGATCAAGGTTGACGGTTTGGCCGAGGGCATGTTTGGTCGCAACCAGATTCTTGCCGCGCTGCAAACCGCGTTGACCCCGGAGTTTAAGGCGGCCGCAGCCGCAGCCCAGTCGCCATTTGGTGAGGCCGGTTTTGCCAAGAAAGCAACCGCCGAGCTGACCAAACATGTTTTGCCAAACCCGCCAAAGAAGACCTTTAAGGACATCGCATGAGTGAAAAAGTCTTGATTATCGCCGAAGCAGGAGTGAACCACAACGGTTCGGTTGAACGCGCCATCGAAATGATCGACGTGGCTCTTGAGGCTGGCGCCGACATCATCAAGTTTCAAACCTTTTCGGCCGACAAGCTCGCTCGCAAGGATGCCCAGCTCGCCGAATATCAAAAGAAGGGCGACGGCGACACCCGCTCACAGTGGGACCTCTTGAAGGGCCTCGAGCTCTCTCACGAAGAGTTTGCGCGCCTGCGAGACCACGCCAAGGCCAAGGGCATCGGCTTCTTGTCAACCGGTTTCGACCTAGATGAGTTGGCATTCTTGATCGACGAGCTGCACATCCCGTTGGTGAAGGTTGCATCAGGCGACCTAACCTTCGCGCCAATGTTGGTAGAGGCTGGCCTGTCTAACCTTCCGGTTATTTTGTCAACGGGCATGGCCAACATTGCAGAGATTGAGCGTTCGCTAAAGTTCATCGCTTTCGGCTATGCCAAGTCAAACGGCATTGTTGGCGCCGAAGCCTATCCATCGGCAGCCGAGCTCGACCTCAACTGGGATGACCCTCGGGTGCAGCAGATTATGCGCCAAAAGTGCACCATCTTGCACTGCACCACCCAGTATCCGGCCGAACTCGACATCTTGAACCTCAAGGCAATCAAGCTGATTGCCGACACCTTCGGTTTGCCGGTCGGCTATTCAGACCACTCGGCGGGCATCCTTGCTTCGACCATTGCGGCTGCACTTGGCGCCACCGTGATCGAAAAGCACTTCACCCTAGACAAGACCCTCGAGGGGCCAGACCACGAGGCTTCGCTAGACCCAGCCGAGCTAAAGGCCATGATCGACCAGATTCGCCTCACCACTGTGGCTCTAGGTCACGAGGTCAAAGAGTGTCAGCCGATTGAGGTTTCAAATAAGGCAGCGGTTCGTCGCTCACTGGTTGCCAAGCAGCCAATCGCCGCCGGCGCAACCATCACCGAGGCCGACCTCGAGTGTCGTCGCCCGGGTGCCGGCCGCACCAGCTTTGACTTTTATGAACTGATCGGCACCGTTGCCGCCCAAGATTATGCGGTGGGTGAATACGTTGGCTAACACCGAGCCGATGAAGCTCGTGATGCTGGGTTCTGGCGGTCACGCTCGAGTGCTTCAGCAGACCCTTCGCGATGTTGGTTTTGAACTGCACGGATACGTTGCCCCGCGCGATGTTGACTCACACCTAGCGCCAACCGACGATGGCGTCGAGATCGAATGGCTCGGCTATGACGCCAACTTGCTCGAGTTTGATCGCGAACAATTTTTGCTGGTCAATGGCATCGGCTCGGCCGGATCACTCGGCGTGCGCCGCGCGGTATTCGAAAAGTTCAACGAAGCCGGTTTTCACTTTTTGCAGCTAATCGCTGACTCGGCAATTGTCAGTGATTCGGCAAGTCTGCTCGAGGGAGTTCAGGTTTTGACTGGTGCCATAATCGGCGTAGACGCTTTTGTCGACGAAGACACCATCGTCAACACCGGCGCCATCATCGAGCACGACAACGTTATCGGCCGCAGCTGCCACATATCGGTTGGGGCAAAACTGGCCGGTGACGTTTCGGTTGGGCAGGGTTCTCACATCGGCATCGGGGCAACCATCATCCAGGGCGTTCAAATCGGTGAAAACTGTATTATTGGCGCAGGTGCTGTTGTGATTCGCGACGTGCCAGACAACCACATGGCG
>CAIPNT010000169.1 GCA_903866485.1 uncultured Micrococcales bacterium
AAGGCAACCAGCGAAGATTACGACAAGCGAGCTGCCGAGATTTACTCCGAGCAAGCCGCCGACGTCGACATCATCATCACGACCGCTCTTATTCCCGGACGCCCAGCTCCGAAGCTAATCACCGCCGCCGACGTAGCAAGCATGAAATCAGGCAGCGTAATCGTCGACATGGCCGCGGCCCAGGGTGGAAACGTTGAAGGTTCAGTCGCAGGCAAAAAGGTGGTCACAGCAAACGGCGTGACTATCATCGGCTACACCGACCTTCCCGGCCGCCTTCCCGCTCAAGCGTCCCAGCTTTTCGGAACCAACCTGGTCAACCTCTTGAAGCTGGTTACGCCCGAGAAAAACGGTGTTCTCACTCTTGATTTCGAAGATATTGTCCAGCGATCTGTGACCGTTGTGAAAGATGGCTCAATCACCTGGCCACCTCCCCCGGTTCAAGTTTCCGCAGCTCCCCCAGCGGCCAAGGTAAAAGCCCCGGTAGCCAAAGAGACGAAGACCATGTCGCCTCAGCGACGCGGGGCTTTCTTCGCCTTAGGGATCGCGGTGCTTTACGCGATTTGCGCCTTCGCACCAGCGCCACTGCCCCAACACTTCTTGGTGCTAACGCTCTCGGTCGTGATTGGCTTCTACGTAATCGGCAAGGTGCACCACGCCCTTCACACTCCCCTTATGAGCGTCACCAACGCCATCTCGGGAATCATCGTGGTTGGAGCCTTGCTTCAACTAACCGCGCCTAACCTGCCAGTTCAAATCTTGGCCGGCATCGCAACCACCTTGGCGAGCATCAACATCTTCGGCGGTTTCGCGGTAACCAGACGAATGCTCAACATGTTCTCGAAGGGAGGCAAATAAATGGAATCCCTTCTATCTCTCGCCCCAATGCTAGCCACGGCGGCATACATAGTTTCATCGCTGCTGTTCATACTTTCTCTCGCCGGGCTCAGCAAGCACGAGAGTGCCAAAGGCGGAATAGTCTATGGCGTATCGGGCATGGCCCTTGCCCTGGTTGCAACCACTCTCCTGACCATCACTAATGGTTGGAATGACCCCGCAGCCCAACTTGGCTTGATTTTCATCGTTGTCGGCCTCGTAATCGGTGCGTCCATCGGTCTGTGGCGCGCTCGTGTCGTCGAAATGACCGGAATGCCTGAGCTGATTGCCCTGCTTCACAGCTTCGTTGGTGTCGCCGCTGTTCTGATCGGCTGGAATGGTGCGCTCTTCGACACCGGAACCCATGAGAACCTTCTAGGCGTTCACCGTGCGGAAGTCTTCATCGGCGTCTTCATCGGTGCCGTAACCTTCACCGGTTCGATCGTTGCCAACCTCAAGCTGTCTGCCCGAATTTCATCTAAACCGCTGATGTTGCCAGGAAAGAACTTCCTTAATGTCGGAGCATTGGTTGCCTTCGTCGCCCTAACCGTCTGGTACGTCATCACACCAGACATGAGCCTCCTGATTGCCGTGACAGTCCTAGCCCTCGCACTTGGCTGGCACCTGGTTGCATCTATCGGTGGCGGAGACATGCCGGTCGTTGTTTCGATGTTGAACAGCTACTCGGGTTGGGCAGCGGCAGCAGCCGGATTCCTGCTAAACAACGACCTACTGATTGTTACTGGTGCTCTTGTTGGCTCCTCAGGTGCTTACCTGTCATACATCATGTGCAAGGCCATGAACCGCTCGTTCATTTCGGTTATTGCCGGTGGTTTCGGAATCGTAGCTTCAACCAGCGAAGACGAAGAACTTGGCGAATACCGCGAAACCGATGCCTCATCGGTCGCTGAACTGCTTAGAAACGCAACCTCGGTGGTAATCACCCCGGGCTACGGCATGGCTGTAGCTCAGGCCCAGTACCCGGTTGCCGATCTAGCGGCAAGGCTCATCGACAAGGGCGTAACCGTAAGGTTCGGCATTCACCCGGTTGCCGGAAGACTTCCAGGACACATGAACGTGCTTCTAGCCGAAGCGAAAGTCCCCTACGACATCGTCGACGAGATGGACGAAATCAACGATGACTTCGCAACCACCTCGGTGGTCCTTGTAATCGGGGCCAACGACACGGTCAACCCGGCAGCAGCGGAAGACCCAAGCAGCCCGATTGCTGGCATGCCAGTGCTCAAGGTTTGGGAAGCCGAGAACGTCATTGTGTTCAAACGCTCAATGGCCTCGGGCTACGCAGGTGTTCAGAACCCACTGTTCTTCAGGGACAACGCCGCCATGCTATTCGGCGACGCCAAGCAACGTGTCGAAGACATCCTGCGAGCACTTTAGTTAACCCAAGGGCGCCTAATGAAGTTTGTGGCAAGGCTGCTCCTAGGCGCAGCGTTGATCTTTGCCGGAATCGGGCACCTAACCTTTGCGAGAGAAACCTTTCAGGCTCAAGTGCCGAACTGGGTTCCACTCGACGCAGATTTCGTAGTCATCGCGTCCGGTGTAGTTGAGATCTGCCTCGGCCTTGCCCTAGCTTCTTTGAGCAAGTATCAAGTTCAAATCGGCTGGCTCACCGCAGCGTTCTTCATCGCAGTGTTCCCGGGCAATGTTTCGCAATACCTGACCCACACCAACGCCTTCGGCTTAAACACCGACGAGGCCAGATTGATAAGACTGTTCTTCCAACCGCTCTTGGTGGCCTGGGC
>CAIPNT010000170.1 GCA_903866485.1 uncultured Micrococcales bacterium
ACGCCATTCACGCTGCCGCGCAACTGCTTACGGTTCTAGATCAACATGTCACCGAAGAGATTGAGGTTGACGGTCTGGTTTATCGCGAGAGCCTAAACGCAGTTTTGATTAGCGGTGGCATTGCAACCAATGTGATTCCCGATGAGGTTAAGGTCACCATCAACTATCGATTTGCACCTAGCAAGTCGGCTGCCGACGCCGAGGCCTATCTGCGTGCAGTGTTCACTGGTTTCGACGTTGTTGTCACGGATGCGGCCGAGGGTGCACGACCTGGCCTTGACCGGCCCGAGGCAATCGCATTTCTTGAGGCAACGCAAACCACGCCACGACCAAAGTATGGCTGGACCGATGTGGCCCGGTTTAGTGCACTCGGAATTCCGGCGATTAACTTCGGCCCTGGTGACCCAAACAAGGCTCATGCCGATGACGAAAACGTTCCGGTCAGTCAAATTTATGCCTGCGAAACTGCCCTGCGTAAATGGTTAACCGCTTAGTTCGTCACCTGCGTTTGACTCGCAGCTGGTGGCTTCGAGTTTTGCTGGTCTTTGTTATTTCACGAGCCATCTCGGCGTTGCTCTTCCTTTACTGTGGTTCGATCGAGGGCGGCAGCTATTGGAACGGGCCAAACCCCGAATATTTTGACTTTCTAAACGTCTGGGATGTCGAGTGGTTTCACAGAATCTTCGACAACGGCTATCCGACGATTTTGCCGGTAGACGCTGTTGGTGCCGTTCAGCAAAATGCCTGGGCATTTTTACCTGGATTTCCATACACCGTAAAGATCATTGCCGCGATTACCGGTCTCGACTGGAAATATGCTGCTCCTCTGGTTTCAACAATGGCTGGCTATTGCCTGTCGCTGGTTGCCTATAAGTTGTTTGCCCTCAGGTTGTCTTATCGAACCAGCTTGTGGGCGGTTTTACTGTTCAACGTTTCGGCGGCTGCACCGGTTTTGCAGACCGGCTACAGCGAAAGCCTCGGACTTCTGTTTATGGCTTTGGCGCTTTATGGCTGGCTCACCAAGCGCACCTTCACCTTGGCAATTGCGCTGTTTTGCTCGTCGCTAACCAGGCCGGGCATGGCCGCTTTTGGCCTAGCTTTTGCCATAGTTTGGGTGATTCACGAGTTCAGCAACCGAATAAACACCCGCAGGGGAGTGGCACTTCGCTATGGCGCAGAAGACCAGATCTGGCTGTTCTTGTTTGCCTGCTATGCGCTGGCACTCAACTTCGTTTGGCCGACGATTGCCTTCTTGGCCACCGGCCACATCAACGCATATGTCTCCACCGAGTTGGCTTGGCGAGTCGGATATCCAGACAATGGCGGTGGAATCATCCCGTTGGCCCAATGGTTCTCACCGGCCAAATACTACGCCGGCCCGCTGCTCGGAACGATTTTGGTGCTTTCGGCGATCGTCGGGGCTGTCGTGTTTCAGTTCTGGCGCCCACTGCAGGTGCTTGGGCGTGAAATGCGCGCGTGGATAATCGCATATTTTGCTTACCTCTTTGCATTCTTCTTTCCGCAATCGAGCATCATTCGAATTTTGATGCCGACTTTCGTGATTTTTGGGGCAGTTGCTTATGCCACCGAGAAATGGAAACCTTGGCAAAAGGGGTTGTTGATCGCTGGTTCACTGGTCTTGCAGCTCGGCTGGTTGCTAGCTTGTTGGATGTACATCGCTCCCGACTACAGCCCTCCATAACTGCTGGCTTATTCTCGCTTTGAACAGTTAGCCAACCGTTACCTTATTGGTAACCCGTTAATAAAGAATTCGGTTTAGCACCTTAAAACCGCGTGAGATAATAGAACTTCGGCGATTTCGCCAGTATTCAAGGAGTTCTAAATGGCAGCAATGAAGCCACGCACCGGAGACGGGCCGATGGAGGCAGAACGTGACCCTCGCGGTCTAATCATCCTGCGAGTGCCACTGGAAGGTGGCGGTCGTCTGGTTGTCTCGGTTAACGAGGAAGAGGCAAAAAACCTACACCAGGTTCTTGCCGGGGTCGTCAAGGCCTAACCAAGAGCTATGCAAAAAAGCCGGTCATCGCTGACCGGCTTTTTTGCTTTAAGTCTTAGTTTCGCTTGCTTGCCATCAGCAGACCGTCGCCAACCGGTGAAAGCGCAGACACAAAGTCATCTTGATTACTAAAGAAGCGCAGCACATCTCGATAGATCGAGGTGGCATCATCGCGCATGGCAGGGTCTGGAACTCGGTCGCGCCACAGTGCGTGGGCGATGGCAACGACACCTCCAGGGCGAAGCAGTCTAGAGGCCTCGTGCAGTTGACCTTCAATCGATTCACGGTCGGCATCTAAGAAGACCAGGTCGTAGGCTGCATCGGCCATGTTAGACATGACATCCAGAGCTTTTCCGGTGATCACTCGGGTGCGGTTGTGAGCAATCTTGGCGTCGGTGAATGCACGCCGAGCCGCGGCTTGAATCTCGGTCTCTGTGTCGATGGTGGCCAAGACCGCTTCGGGGGCTCCGCTGAGCAACCATAGGCCTGAGACGCCGGTGCCGGTTCCGGCTTCGACGATTGCTTTTGCACCCAGAGCCGAGGCGATCAGGGCAAGGTGAGCTCCAACCGATGGGGTCACGCATTCGACACCCAGTTCTTCGGCACGTCCTCTCGCTGCACGCAAAGTCTCGTTTTCTTCAACGAAGTCTTCTGCAAACTTCCAGCTGCTGATCTTGTCTACCATTTGGCTCTCCTTGCTCAAAGTGTAAGTCGCTGTCGGCGCTTTGCCCGGCAGCGAGGCGCTAATCTTGAAGGGTGTTTGGTCTAAGTGGCGAGAAGCTGGTAATCCTGGTGATTATTGCCGCATTTGTGCTGGGTCCAGAACGCTTGCCCCAGTATGCAAAGCAGTTGGCCAACCTCATCAAGTCGCTTCGTCGCATGGCCGAAGGCGCTAAAGACCAACTGGCCAACGAACTTGGCGACGACTATAAAGATCTTGACTGGAAAAAGCTCGACCCGCGTCAGTATGACCCTCGTCGAATCATCCGTGAAGCACTGGTTGAAGACCTTAGCCCTGCAGTTTCGGCCGGTGCAACGCTGAACCAGGTAAAGGTTTCACCTCAACCGGTTTTGGCCGATGGTGAACAGGCTCCATTCGATAACGAGGCCACCTAGCAAGTTGACCTATAGCCGCGAATGTTTTTCGGGCTAAGTCCGCAAAACTGCTAAAACGGCAGACGTCGCAGCACCTTCATTAGCAACATCATTAGCGGTGCCATCCGAACATAGTCTTTGCCTCTTAGCGGCAGTCTCAATAGGCCTGACGCCAAACCTATGGTTCTAGCCTCGGTGAAGCGAAGGATTCCTTCGGCGCCATTGCGACGGCCCTTGCCAGATAGCTTCATGCCACCCATCGGCGAAGCCATCGAGGCAAAAGTTGCCCTGAAACCCTCGTTGATGTTGACGCTGCCTGCGTCAAGTTGCGAAGCCACTCTAAGTGCCTTAGAAACTGGGCCAACCACGGATGCGTTTAGACCCAACTCGGTGTCGTTAGCCATCTTGATTGCTTCTTCGAGGCTGTCGTAGCCTTCAACATCAAGCACCGGACCAAAAACCTCAAGCCTAGAAAGTTTTGCGCTTTCGGGCACATCTGTGAACACAGTGGGAGCATAGAAGAACGGGCCGGTCTCGGACAGTGCTCGACCACCCGACACCAGAGTCGAGCCGTTGCTTAGGGCGTCGTCAACAAAGCCCGAGACGCGGTCGAGCTGTGACTTGCCGGTGAGTGTGCCCATGTCAAAATCAAACTGGTCTGAGCGGCCAACCTGCATCGATTTCATCTTGGTTGCAAGTTCGCTCAAGAACCTATCTTTGAGGTGGTTTGGCACGTAGACCCGTTCGATAGAAACGCAAAGTTGGCCTGCAGAGCCGAATGCGCCGGCCATCGCCAACTCGGCGGCATGTTTTAGGTTTGCACCCTCCAGAACGATCATCGGGTTTTTGCCACCTAACTCGAGTGAATAGCCGATCAGTCGCGCCGAAGCGCGTTCGGCAACTCGGCGACCCGTGGCGGTTGAGCCGGTGAAGGCAACGTAGTTTGAGTTGTCGGTGACCGCATTGCCCACCTCGGCGCCGTCACCAACTACTATCGTCCAAGCCCAGTCGGGAAGCCCAGCCTGAACCGCGAGCTGTCGCGCAAACAGAGTTGTCAGCGCCGTTTGATTGTCTGCCTTTTGTAACACCACGTTGCCGGCTGCCAAAGCGGGAAGAACATCAAGCATGGTTAGGGCCAGTGGATAGTTCCATGGGGTGATTATGCCAACTAGGCCAACTGGGCTGCGTTCGACCCAGGTCTTGGTGAGCACCGGTACTCCGGCGCGGGTGCGCTTTCGGGCCATGAACTTGGCAGCACCCTTGCCGTAATATCGTGCCGCTCCAAGTGACCCAGCGAACTCTTCAAAGGCGTGCGAGCGGGCCTTGCCGGTTTCGAGTTGCAGCAGGTCTAGAAGTCGATCTTGGTTATCAACCATTAGATCGTGCAGCTTGAGAAGCACTTCGGCGCGCTCAGAAACTGGTTTGGCGGCCCATTCGGGCTGCTGCTTCGCTGATTTGGTTGCCGCCTCTGCAACCTGTTCGGCGCTTAGCTGCGGAAGTTCATATATCCTCTTGCCGGTGCTTGGGTTGATAATGACAGCCGATGCGGCCGCGGTGCCAAGGTGACCTAACAGGTGACTGATGCTTGTTTCGCTCATGCCCTAACTCTAGAGGCAACTTGCGACTATTTGTGTAGTGGAACGCTTGCCCTCAAGGTCATCAAGTCGCCGGCGAAAGTGCGTTCGTGACTGAAGGTGCAGTCATTCAAATATGCGCTGCCGAGACCGGGTTTTGCTGTCTCGGCAGAACCAATTCCATCGTTTATCACAGTCACTCGCACGAGGTCGGGGTCTTCGATTTCAACCTTCAACCAAATGCGTTCAGCCGAGCCATGTCTGATTGCGTTAGAGCAGGCCTCACGAATGATTTCAAGAACTGTTTCGACGCAGAGTTGGTCTTGCGAAATCGCAACCTTAACCTGGGCTTCTAGCGAAACCTCGATATTGCAAAGCCCCTGCCAAGTTTCGGCGATCTCTGCGAGAACCGCGCTGATGTCGGCGCGAGACGATGAATCGCCCAAGATTCGGGCCAGGCGCTCGCGAAGGTTTTGAAGCACCTGCTCACCTGAAGCCGTCACAGTCGAATCATTTAGGCTGCGCTCTAGTCGAATGGCTGCCGCGGCTACTTCAGACTGAATAGGGCCGTGCAGCTTTCGAGCAAATTGCTTTTTTTGCAACCAGTGGCGCGAATTGATTGACGCAATCGCCCAGCGAAGTTTGCGCTCGTTGCTGAGCAGCTGCAGCTCAATATCTTCAATTTCAATTGTGGCCGCCTGATTTAGCCCGAACAGCGAACCAACCAAAGTCACCGCAATCGCGGCATTGAAGGCAAAGCTGATGATTGCCGCACTTGCGCCATGCCACACCGCAAGCACCAAACCGGCAATTAGTCCAGCGCAAAACAGAGAAACTAAAACCAAGGGAACGCGCACCGGCGTTGAGAGTCGGTCAACCAGCGGTGAAACTAACTGCCGAGTTATCAGCAGCGTGACGCTCAGCGATGCGAATGCGACCGCCACCGACAGCAACAGATTGCTTTGCGGTAGATATTTAGAAAAGAAGTTGATCGCCAAGGTCGACAGAATTAGCGATATTGTGAACGGTCGGCTAGAAGGTCGAAGCTGCAGATGCCTAGCAATGGAGCGCCAGCGAAACTTATAGCTCGACTCGTCAAACTTCGGCGGTTCAAACTTGAGCTGGCTGCTCGACAAAAATGCGCTCAATGGTCGCAGTGTGTCGTTAATCAGAGACTGCAGCTTGACCACCGCGGCCTGCGGCGTGACCATCAATTCTGAAATCAGGGCGGTTTGCAGCATGGATTCTATTGTCGAAAGCGTGTCTGATGCCTCGTCGTCCAGGCGCTTCTCAGATTCGGCCAGCAGCCCCTCGAGTTGCAGCTTGGTGGCCTGAAGCTTTGCGCGTTTGCTACCCCATTCTGCCTTGAGCCCGAATGCATATATTGCCCATAGCAAGCCGGTAGAGAGAGCCACAACGCCACCATAGAGTCGATAGAGCGAGAAGCCCTGCGTGACCACTCCCAACTCATAGAGCACGATCTGCAGCACCAGCCCACGGGCCTCACCGGCCAGGATGATGCCAAAGAACACGAGTGCCAGAGTTGTGCGTCCGGAGGGCAGCTTGCGAGTGAACCAAAAACTCAGCCCTGCGACACCCATCATGACGAGGTGGGCGAGCACCACAGCAAAAACGCGCTCGG
>CAIPNT010000171.1 GCA_903866485.1 uncultured Micrococcales bacterium
CAACCAACTGGTCACGCCGCTATAAGGCAAACCTCGAGAAGCTTGCCTCTGGTGATGTTCACAAGGTTTCAGAGGTTGTTCGAGACCTTTGGCGCCGCGACCAAGACCGTGGTCTTTCAGCCGGTGAAAAGCGCATGCTTGCCAAGGCTCGTCAAATTTTGGTTTCTGAGTTGGCACTTGCACACAAGACCAACGAAGAGAAGGCTTCAGCAGACCTAGACAAGGTCTTGAACCTAGAGAAGATCTAGAGGCTCAAATGACCAAGCGCGATATCGCGTTGGTTCTAGTTGCCGCCGGTTCTGGTCAGCGCCTCGGCGCAGGCAAACCAAAGGCATTTGTCGACTTATTTGGTCGCCCTCTGCTAACTCACGCAATCGAATCAATTATGGCTGTGCCTAATCTGGCGCAGCTGGTGATTGCCGCACCCGAATCTCACCTGGTTGAGGCCACCGAAATCGCAGCCGCACTCGTAGGCGACGCCGAGATTCACTTGGCTGTCGCGGTTGGCGGTGCAACCCGCCAAGAGTCGATTGCTAACGCTCTCGCGCAGCTGAATGAATCTGTCGAAATCATCTTGGTTCACGACGCCGCTCGGGCGCTGGCACCATCCCAGTTATTTATCGATGTTGCCGAAAGCGTTCGCCTCTCGGGCAAGTCGACTCTGCCGGTTATGAAGGTGGTAGACACCATCAAGCAACTGGATGGCGCCTTGGTGCTGCACACCATCGACCGCGAAAAGCTTGGGGCTGCACAGACGCCCCAGGGGTTTGTCGCTATAGAGCTCGTTGCCGCCTATGCCAAGGCAAACCAAGAGTTCACCGATGACGCCGCGCTAATGCAGGCTGCGGGTCACGAGGTGCTTGCCATTGCTGGCGACGAACGAGCGTTCAAAATAACCACCCCAGCCGACCTCGCCGCCGCCGAGTTGCGTTTTGAGGGCCAGCCACGCGGGTTCAAAACCGGCATCGGCACCGATGTGCACCGGTTTACAGTCGACTCGGCCAAGCCGCTATTCTTGGGCACTATTGTTTGGCCTGGCGAGCGCGGCCTCGATGGGCACAGCGACGGCGACGCAGTTAGTCACGCAATCGTGGATGCTCTGCTATCTGCCGCTGGGCTTGGCGACATCGGTTCAAATTTTGGTGTAGATCGCCCCGAGTTTGCCGGCGCAAATGGCAAAGTGTTTATTGAGGCCACATTAGATTTGCTTGCCGAAAACGGTTTCAGAGTTGAGAACGTGGCTGTTCAAATTATCGGCAACCGACCTAAGGTTGCTCCACATCGCTCGGCAACCGAGGCGGCCCTTCAGGCCATCATTGGTGCACCGGTTTCGCTCGGAGCCACCACCACAGACGGACTAGGGTTCTTGGGCAACAGTGAGGGAGTCGCAGCGGTGGCCACGGTGCTGATTGCCCAATCCCAGACTGCCAATGGCCCTGAAGGTAGGCTTGCAAAGTGAGCCTAAGCCTGTTTGATTCGCGCGCCCAAGCGGTGCGCGCGTTTGAGCCACTCATCGCCGGAGAGGCGGGCATCTACCTTTGCGGCCCAACCGTTCAAGGTTTGCCGCACGTTGGCCACCTTCGCTCGGCCCTGGTTTATGACCAATTGCGCAGCTGGTTGACCGTCAGCGGTTTCAACGTCACCATGGTTCGAAACGTCACTGACATTGACGACAAGGTGCTCGAAAACGCAAATAGTACGGGCGAACAGTGGTGGGCGCTTGCTTACAGATATGAAATTGAGTTCAACAAGGCCTACGCGGCGCTCGGCATTAAGCCGCCAACCTACGAGCCTCGCGCTACCGCGGCCATCCCTGAAATGCTTGATCTGATTGATCGCCTAATTGACGCTGGCTATGCCTACCAAGCAGAAGATGGTTCGGCGGATGTCTATTTCGCCTCAACCAAGTGGGCCAAGTACGGCGAGTTGACCAACCAAAAAATTGACGACATGGCACCAGAGCGCGATGTCGAACTGCGCGGCAAGCGCGACTCTCGCGACTTTGCCCTGTGGAAGGCTCACAAGTCTGGCGAACCAGCCTCAGCTGCCTGGAATACCCGATTTGGTCTTGGTCGACCGGGATGGCACATCGAGTGCTCGGCGATGGCAACCAAATATCTAGGCTCACAGTTTGATATTCACGGCGGTGGTCTCGACCTGCGCTTTCCACACCACGAAAACGAGCTTGCCCAGAGCTCTGCAGCCGGCGACGCGTTTGCCAACTATTGGTTGCACAACGGGCTGGTTAACGTTGGCGGACAAAAAATGTCGAAGTCGCTTGGCAACTCGATTTTTGCCGCAGACCTACTTGCCGCTGCACGACCAATCGTGGTGCGCTATTACCTAGGCTCGGCTCATTACCGTTCGGTGCTTGACTATCACGACGGCGTTCTAGACGAGGCAGAGGCCGCTGTTGGCCGCATCGAAACTTTCATCGAGAAGGCCACGCGCAAAATCGGCTCTGCGCCAACCTTGGCAAATAATCAGATCTTGGCACTGCTTCCAAAATCATTCATCCAAGCCATGGATGAAGACCTTGCCATGCCCGCCGCTTTAGCCGCGCTGCACGACGAGGTTCGGTCTGGAAACTCGGCTTTCGATTCAGGCCAAGACGCTCAGGTTGAAGCCTCGCTGCACTCGGTGCTAGCAATGACCTCGGTATTGGGCATCAACCCGATCGACTGGGCAACTGCCGGTTCGGGCAGCGCTGGATTGCTTGATGGGCTAATCCAGGTGCTAATTAGCGAGCGCAACACCGCTCGTGCCAACAAAGATTTTGCGCAATCAGACGCAATTAGAAACCAACTACAGGCAGCGGGCATCACGCTCGAAGATGCTGCCGACGGAACTCATTGGAGTGTTAATTAAATGGCTGGAACACCAAGACGCCCCGGCGCGGCAAAAAGCAAAAAGGGCGGCAAAGTAGGCACCGGCGGTCACGGAAAGCAGGCCCTTGAGGGTCGCGGACCTACCCCCAAAGCTGAAGATCGCCCCTATCACAAGGCCTACAAGGCCAAGGCTGCTGCCGAGAAACACAAGCAGGCAACCGGGGCTACCCCGATTCGTCGCGGTGAGTTCTTGGCGCCAACCGCTCGCACCGCTGGTTCTGCCGGCGCCGCCGCCCGTTCGGGTCAGCGCGTTGCCAAGGCTGCGGATGCCTCTGAGGTGCTATCTGGTCGTAACTCGGTAGTTGAGGCGCTGCGCGCAAAGGTTCCAGCAACCGCGCTGTTTATCGCAGCTCGCATCGAGATGGATGAGCGAGTCAAAGAGGCGATCAAGGTAGCCGGCTCAAGGGGTATCCCGGTTAATGAAATCACCCGTCCAGAAATGGACAGGATGACTGGCTTTGACTCGGTGCACCAGGGAATTGCGCTATCGGTTCCTCCTTATAAATATCAGCACCCGATGGAGATGCTCGACCTGATTTTGTCGCGTGGTCAAAAGCCGCTTTTTGTTGCCCTTGATGGCATCACCGACCCTCGCAACCTGGGTGCAATCATCCGATCGGTTGCTGCGTTCGGTGGCCAGGGTGTCATCCTTCCACAGCGTCGCTCAACCGGCGTCACCGCATCGGCTTGGAAGACTTCGGCCGGTGCCGCTGCGCGCGTGCCAGTTGCGCTAGCCGCAAACCTCAATAACACGCTAAAAGAGTTCAAGAAGCGCGGAGTGTTCGTTGTGGGTCTTGACGGTGGCGGTTCAATGTCGCTGCCTGAATTTGACCTTGCCACCGAGCCTTTGCTCTTGGTGGTTGGTTCCGAAGGCAAGGGGCTATCGCGTCTCGTGACCGAAAATTGTGACGCCGTGTTGTCGATTCCAATCGCTCGCGACACCGAATCTCTAAATGCCGGCATCGCAGCCTCAGTTTCGCTGTATGAAATCTCTAAGCGACGCGCAGCCCTAAAGCGCTAAATCAAACGAGATCGCGCCAGTCAACGGCATCGTCGTCATCGGCCACCACGATGGTGCCCGATGGCACCGCGTTTGGCAAGGTGAGAGATTCGGTTGGAGGGTTTAGGTAGGCCTCTTCGTCTCGACGATTGACCAACACTTTCTCGATGTAAGACTGAACTGCCTCGGCCAGAGAAACGTCTCGAGACTGGTTTTCCATTAGATACCAGCGGTGCTCTAAAAACTGGTGATAGATTTCGGCCGGCTCGAGTCGACCCGAAAGATGCTTTGGAATTGCCGTAACCACGGGCTCGAATGAGCGACTCAGCCACTCGTGCGCAAGCACTTCTTCGTCGGCTCCCGGACGCGGGTTCTCAACCCGGTATTGGTCTAGGTCATTCAAAAGTCGTCGGGCCTGATTCTCTTCAACATCAAGGCCAGTAAGACGAATTAGCCTACGGGCATGGTGACCTGCGTCAACCACCTTAGGCTGAATCCTAACTTTGGAGCCGGTCGAGTCAGTTTTGATGGCCAGCTCTTCAATGTCGAAACCGAGTTCGTTTAAGCGGTCGACGCGACGATTGATTTTCCAACGTTCAGAGACGTCGAAGGTTTCGACACCGGTCAACTCGACCCACAGGTCGCGATATTTCGCAACGATTCGTTCGCTGGTGGCTACCGCGTCAACCCCCGGCACAGCATTTCCGCTGGCAATTAAGTCCATCAACTCACCGGCGATGTTTACCCTGGCGATTTCTAGGTCATTTTCACGCTGGCCATTTGAAAGACCTGAGTCGTATAGGTGCCCAGTTTCGGCGTCGACTAGATAGGCGGCAAAAGCGCCGGCGTCGCGACGAAAGAGGGTGTTCGAGAGCGAAACGTCACCCCAGAAGAAACCCGCAATATGCAGGCGAACCAGCAGCACGGCGAGAGCGTCGACCAGCCTGGTTGCGGTTTCTGGCCGCAAGCCCTGCGACCACATAGCGCGGTAGGGCAGCGAAAACTTGAGGTGCCTAGTCACCAAAACGGCGGGCAGTGGATTGCCATCATTGTCTTCGCGCCCATTGATGATGGCAAACGGCTCGACTGACGGCACATCAAGCTTCAAAAGCTGTTTGAGCATGTCATACTCGCGCTTGGCCAGCTCAGGAAGGGTTTCTTTGATTGCGATCACATGGTCGTTAAGGTGAGCAAACCTGACTGTGTGGCGGCTGAGACCCTTCGGCAAAGCAGCGATATTTTCGCTGGGCCAGTCTTCTAAAGGCAAATGCCACGGTAGATCCAGCAGTGCTGGCTCTACCGTGGCAGCCGTAATGTCTAGTGAGCTCACTAGTTAAGGCGTTCGCCCGACTCTACGTCGAACAAGTGGATGATTCCACCCTGAGCCTTCAGGAATACCTTCTCGCCGGCGTTCGGGTGAACTCGACCGTCCACGCGTGCGGTGATTTCTTGGTCTGCGCCCGAGATGCTGGTGCGACCGTATAGGTAGCCATCAGCACCGAGCTCTTCGACTACGTCGATTTCAACCTGGATGCCTTCGCCTGAAGTGACCTCTAGGCCCTCTGGGCGGATACCCACGGTGATTGACTTGGCGTTGGTCTTGGCCAAGACATCCTTGGCAACCGGAAGAACTACGTTTCCGAACTGAACTCCGCCATCAACGACTGGCAGCTGAATCAAGTTCATGGCTGGTGAGCCGATGAAGCCGGCGACGAACACGTTCTTAGGGGTTTCGTAAAGCTCGCGAGGGGTAGCCACCTGCTGCAGGATGCCATCCTTTAGAACCGCAACACGGTCACCCATGGTCATGGCCTCGACCTGGTCGTGGGTTACATAAACGGTGGTTACACCGAGGCGACGCTGAAGCGAAGCAATCTGGGTGCGAGTCTGAACGCGAAGCTTGGCATCTAGGTTTGAAAGTGGCTCGTCCATCAAGAACACCTGTGGCTTGCGAACGATTGCACGACCCATGGCCACACGCTGGCGCTGACCGCCAGAAAGTGCCTTTGGCTTGCGAGCTAGGTATTGCTCTAGGTCGAGCAACTTGGCGGCCTCGAGAACGCGAGCAGCACGCTCTTCTTTGGCAACGCCTGCAATCTTTAGAGCGAAGCCCATGTTCTCGGCAACGGTCATGTGAGGGTAAAGAGCGTAGTTCTGGAAGACCATTGCGATGTCGCGGTCTTTTGGTGGAACGTCGGTAACGTCACGGTCGCCGATGCGGATGCTGCCAGAGTTAACCTCTTCAAGGCCGGCCAGCATTCGAAGTGAGGTCGACTTTCCGCAACCAGAAGGACCTACGAGAACTAGAAACTCGCCGTCCTTGATCTCAAGGTTTAGAGAGTCGACTGCTGGTCGCACGCCGCCTGGATACAGGCGAGTGGCGTTGTCAAATGTTACTGATGCCATTTTATTTTCCTTCATCGGCAGGTACGTGCCGAACGATCCGTAGTGATAGAAACCCAGCAGCGACGCCGCTGGGGGTGTTCTCAGTATGCCACCTGGGCGCCTCTGACTTAGAATGTGAGGGCTGTCCGAAATCAAATCGTGACAAAAACTTAGCGAGGGATTCATGAGTCCAAACGAAACCAAGCCAACCCGCAACCAGCAGCGCGAAGAAGCGCGTGCCAAGGCGAAGGCGCTGCGCGAGCAGCACAAGCGAGAAGAGCGCCGCAAGCGACTCGGCATTCGAGTGGGAGTCATCGGTGTGGTGGCTGCAGCGCTTGCCATAATCGTTGTTGCTCTTGTTTCAGGCGGCAACTCAGCCGGCAACTCTGCAGCCCCAGCTAACTTCATGTTCAACGATGGCATCAAAATCGGTGCTGGCGTTCAGGCCTACACCCCGAATTTCACTCCAACCCCGTCACCTTCGGCTAGCGCAACCCCATCGACCGCCACTGTGCCAAACATCATCATGTATCTCGACTATCAGTGCCCGATCTGCCAGCAGTTTGAGACTGCCAACGCGGCTCAGCTGAAGAGCTGGGTTAACACCGGCGCGGCAACACTTGAGATTCACCCGATTTCATTTCTCGACAGCCGCGCATCGCTAAACGAATATTCGTCTCGCGCAGCCAACGCCGCAATCTGTGTTGCGCAAGCAGCCCCAAACAGCTTCTTCGACTTCAGCGCCTACCTGTATGAGCACCAGCCCGGTGAAGGCACCGCGGGTCCGAGCAACGATGATCTTGTTGCAGATCTAGCCAAGGTGCAGATTCCTGCCACTGCAGACCTGACTAGTTGCATCAAGAACAAAAAGTATGGCGTCTGGATCTCAAACACCACCTCGAAGGTGCTTAGCACCCCGATTCCTGGAACCAAGCAGACTGTTGATGGCACCCCATACGTGCTCGTCAATGGCCACAAGTACACCTGGAACACCGGTCAAGACTTGGTTAACCCAGCTCGATTTGCTCAGTTCGTTCAGACTTCGGGCGCAACTCAGTAAACTGCGAGTTTGGTGTGAGGTGTAGCTTGCCCCCAAAGTCGGCCGAAAGATGCCTTGGATAATGGCAGCATGAGCATGAAGCGGCCCCTTGGCAGGCACTACAAAAAGCGAAAGCCAGTGACCCGAGTGCGCTTCATTGTTAGGCGTGTGCTTGCTGCAGCCTCCGCGGTGTTGTTGTTGCTCGGCGTGATTGGCAAGGTAAGCGCACGCCCAAAGCCAAATGTTGCCATTTGGGGTGCCGCAAAGAGCCCATCAAAATTGCCTGAGGCCATAGTTTCACCGGTTGCCTGGATGGACCCACACCTGCTCGCCTTTCAGCAGGTGTCAGGCACCAAGTTGCCCGAGGGAAATTTTTCTCACGGAAATGGCCGGGTGCTCACCAAACTTCGTTCGTTCTATATGGCCGGATTTGCCGACGGTTATCGAATGAAGGATAGCCAGGGTGGCACAGGTTCGGGTAAAAACTTTATTTGGCGTTCGGCGATCGGGCTGCGTGCCGATGGAACGGTGGTTTATGTTCAGAGTCAAGCGCTCAGTGCCGGTTCACTAGCCAACCTGCTAGTGCGCGCCGGGGCAGTGCGCGGTATGGTTCTTGACATGAACAAGGCCTTTGCCAATGGCGATCTCTATGGCCCCTATGGGCCGAAGGGAAAGGCAATCAACCCAGACAACCAGAACCCAACCGACCGGTTCTATAAGAGCAGCACGCGCGACTTTGTCGCCGTCTTCGCGAAGTCGCCTCGAATTGGCTAGGCCCTCACAGATCGCTCTGGTCGTTGACCTAGATGCCACGCTGGTGCAGAGCGACACCACACACGATGCCTTGGCATCCGTGATTTTGCGCAAACCTATTCGTGCGCTCGCACTGTTGCCTAGCCTGATCAAAAACAAGGCTCGCTTCAAAAGTCGATTGGCACAGTTGGCGGCAACCGACGCGGCCACACTGATCTATAACCAGTCGGTGCTCGAGGTGATTGCCGAGGCCAAACGCGATGGTCGAAAGGTAATTTTGGCCACCGCTTCAGATATCAGCACCGCCAACTCGGTTGCCAAACATCTAGCCGTGTTTGACGCTGTGATTGCCACCGACAGTGATCGCAACCTGATTGGTTCAGCCAAGGCAGAGGCAATCGCAGAGTTGCTGGGCGGCGAACCTTTCGAGTATGCCGGCGATTCAGAGCAAGATCTGAAGGTTTGGACTCGGGCGCAAAGGGTAATCGTTGTAAATCCACACAAATCGCTTAAGAAGAAGATGGCCTCGGCGGGTTTGAACGACCCACAGTTGCTGGGAGCTTCTAAGTCAGCACTTGTGGCCTGGCTGCGAGCAATGCGCCTCTATCAGTGGGCTAAAAACTTGCTCTTGCTTTTGCCGGTTTTTGCAGCCCATGTCAGCTTCACACCGGTTCTTGGGTTGAAGTTAGTCTTTGCTCTGCTTGCATTCGGCTTCACGGCATCTTCGGTTTATATGCTCAACGATATAGTCGACCTAAACGCCGACCGACTGCATCCCAGAAAATCAAAGCGTGCATTTGCCTCAGGGCGACTTTCACCGCTTGCCGGTCTAATTGCCGTTCCGCTGATGCTGTTGGTGGGCTTCGCCTTTGCGCTGCAGGTGAACTTGGGTTTCGTTATTGTGCTGTTGGCCTATCTGGCAATCACTTTCTTCTACAGTTTCTGGCTCAAACGCATTGCGATCGCCGACGTTTTTGTGCTTACCCTGCTCTATACACTTCGGGTGTTCGCTGGAGCTGCAGTCATCGAAGTTAAACTTTCATTTTGGCTTATCGCCTTCTCGCTCTTTCTGTTTTTATCTTTGGCTTTCGTCAAACGATATGCCGAACTTGCCATCGCCGAGCGCCTCGGTGGCAAACTTTTGCCTGGTCGCGGCTATAAACCGCAGGATGCACCCTTGGTTATGTCGTTTGGTGTGGCATCTGGGTTTGCATCGGTGCTGGTTCTTGCCCTCTATACCAACAGCGATGCCGTGATTGGTCTTTATCGAGCTCCTGAAACAATGCTGTTCGCGCTTCCGGTTTTGCTGTTTTGGATCACCTGGGTTTGGTTTCAAGCCAGCCGAGGCAAGATGCACGATGACCCGTTGATTTTTGCGATGACTGATCGATTTAGTCAGATTTCGGCGCTTGCCATTACGGTTATTTTTGTGCTCGCCTCGATAGGAATTTAGAGTGACTCTTACAGCTTGGGGGCGGCTTCGAACTAACGAAGCAAAAATAAGCGAACCTGCAACCTTGGGCGATTTGGTTGGACGAGTCGCCTCTGGCGAACAGTTTCTTGGCCTCGGATTGGCGCGAAGCTATGGAGACGTTGGCACCAATGGCGACGGTGTTTCGATTTCTAGCGCCAACCTAAACAAGATGGTTAGTTTTGATCCAGAATCTGGCCTGCTAACCTGCGAAGCCGGTTTGACGCTCCGAGACATCCAGCAAACATTTTGCAATCGTGGATTCATGTTGCCGGTCACCCCAGGCACCTCTTTTGTCACGATTGGTGGAGCAATAGCCAATGACGTCCACGGCAAAAATCACCACTTCGCTGGAACATTCGGTGACCACGTGGTCGAGTTTGATTTGGTGCGCTCAGATGGTTCGATAACAACCTGCAGCCGCAACCAAAACGAGGGGTTGTTTAGAGCAACCATTGGCGGGCTTGGTTTGACCGGATTCATCGCGAGGGCGACGATTAGGCTGGCTCGTGTTGCTGGTGGCTGGGTTGAAACTGAGACCATCGCCTATGGCAATTTGGGGGAGTTTTTTAGTCTGGCCGATGACTCAGAGGCCGACTGGCAGTCGACGGTGTCTTGGTTTGACTGTTCAACCCGCAAGGCCGGTCGTGGGTCGTTTTTGCGGGGTAATCCATCGGGCTCGACCGACCCCTTAGCTGCAGCGTCATCGTCTCTAGCGGTGCCGTTGGTGCCGCCAATTTCTCTGATTAATAAGCTTTCGCTCGATGCTTTCAACATCGGCTACTACCATCTCAAAAAGGCAACCTCGGGCAAGGCCCGAATGAACTACCGTGAGTTTTATTACCCTCTCGACAGCATTCAGCACTGGAATCGCGTCTATGGCCCAAAGGGCTTCTATCAATATCAATCAGTGGTTCCACGAAGGGATGGCGCCGAGGTCACCAAAGAGATGCTGCAAATCATTGCCCGCTCTAGCGCCGGTTCATTTCTGGGTGTTCTAAAGACCTTCGGAGACAAACAGCCAGCAGGTCTGTTGAGTTTTGCGCGACCTGGCGTAACTCTCGCACTGGATTTTCCGAACCGCGGTGAAGCCACCGAAAAACTGTTTGCCAAGCTCGACGTGATCGTTAGTGAGGCGGGCGGTTGTCTCAATCCATCCAAGGATGCTCGCATGTCGCGCCAAATGTTTGAGGCTGGTTTCAATCGACTAGCCGAGTTCGGCCAATATCGTGACCCAAACATCGCCTCGGATTTTTCACGCAGAGTTATCGACTAAGGACACATATGCGAATCGTAATTTCGGCAGCAACCTCGGCAATCGCCCACCAGTGTGCTCTTGCCTGGGCCCGTATGCCAGGCGCAGAGTTTGAGTTGATTGCCCGTGACGTTCAAAAACTCGACGGGTTTGCAAACGACATCATCACGCGCCACCCAGCAGTCAAAGTGCACCAGCATATTGTCGACTTCGAAGATGCGCAGGCAATCGGTGCCCTCGCCCAGAAACTGGGTGAAACCCCTATCGACATTGTGCTGATTGCGCAGGGTTCACTAACTGACCAAGCGCTTGCGCAGACTGATTTCAACTATCTGAAGTCTGAGTTAGGCCTCAACGCCGTTTCTTCGATGTTGTTTGCCGAGTCCTTCGCAGAGCAGCTGGCTAAGTGGGGCAAGGGCAAGCTGGCCATCATTGGTTCTGTTGCCGGCGATCGCGGTCGAGCAAGCAACTATGCCTACGGTGCTACCAAGGCCGCACTCGCCACCTTTGCCGCAGGCCTGCAACAGCGATTTGCGGGTAGTTCGGTTTCAATAAGCATCATCAAGCCTGGCCCAACAAAAACTCCGATGACCAGCGGGTTGAATAATTCAAAGATGGCCAGCGCCGAGTCTGTCGCCAGGGTCATCGTCGCTGGAATCGAAGCGCGCAAACGAGTGATTTATGCTCCCAAGCAGTGGGCATTAATTATGTTCGTCGTCCGTCTGATTCCGTTTGCCGTTTTCAAGCGTCTCAACTTTTAGTTTTTAGTTGCGAGCACTTTGATCCTGAATTAATTAGGACCTGATTTTGCAAACACAGCAATAAAGTCACGGTCGCTTGCGTTCCAAAACTGAAGTTTGGTAGGAGCTCGATCGGGATTAATCGGCATGCCTCCCTGCTTCATGTATGGGCCATAAAAGAAGCTGTGAGCAAAGCCGACATTCATGTCGAGGGCCATCCCATTGACGGCCCCGGCGTTAACCAGCAGCTGCGCCAGAGACTTGGCAGACAAGGCCTTACCGGTCACATAGACCACGGTACCATCGGCACGGATGCCGATTGCGGTGCGGTATACCAGGTTGCTGCCCGAGCCCACGCCTTCCCAAACCCAACCCCATTTGCTTTGGCTCTCATCCTTGACCTGGTTTATGCCATCAGCAACATCGAGGTCTAGGTTTTGGCGTGCGGTTGAAAAGCCTGGGCGAATCTTGTTGCTGCCCCATTTTTGAATTGAAATAGTGCCATCCGGATAGGTCAGCAAAGTTGCCTTGCCGTCAACCATCTTTTTGACCACCTGGTTGTTATAGATGTATCCGCCCTGAGAGTGTTTTAGCAGGTAGGCCCCGGCGAAAGAAGCAACATAAAAACGCTTGAGGTTGCTGGCCACCTCACCTGTGCCCCGGTTGTAGTTGCCCTCGGGCAAAGCGTATCCGGCGTATTGTGCAAATGACAAAAGTTTTGTGTCTAGCCAGGCCACAGTTGCAAAAGTGTTTGGTAGCGATGGTTCGGTGCGAACGCGCGCGGTATAAATGGCCGGCGCCCCCGCCACCGCAATCTTTGTGGCATGCCATTGGCCCTCTTGAGGCAGAGGCTGGCCAAACACCGATGTGAGCGCTGCCGGAAGGCGGCTTGGCTTTTGCGCTGCGCCCCAAGCCGCAACGTTGGCCAGGGGGTGGCTGGTTAGAAGTCGTCGTGTCGAAGTCGAACCATCATGGTTGGCTGCGGCTGCAACCGCGATTGGGTCGATAGAGCTGCTTGCTCCTGGTTTTGTAAGGTCACCGTAATAGATGTCTTCGGCTATTGCTACAACCACATCGAGGTTCATTGCTCGGGCCGTTTCGGCAAACGCGGTGAGGTTGTCTTGCTTCAGAAAACACGCCTGATAGGCAAACGTGCCCCCGAAACAACAGGCAAAACTCAAGATTGAGGCAAGAAAAATTTGGAATATTGAAACTTCAAATTTGCCGAACCTTAGCCAAAATGTGCGGGCGGGCAAGCCAATAAAGTGCACTGTGGTTTCCGCCCCTTTGTATAAAACACCGACATTTCAAGTTTGACAGTTCAATCTGAGAATTTGCCTAAATGCGACAGTGGGTTGAATACATTGTGGACTTGCCGACTTGAAGTGATAGCCCCGCACTGTCAGTCTCGACTAACTTTCCCAGCTCAAACCATCCATTAGGCGAACATTTTTGGGCGATTGAGTCAGAATGGGTGTAGTAGAAACATCTAGCGACAATCGGAGAAAAAATGAAAAAATCACTGGCCGCAATATCTTTGTCGCTAATTCTGCTTTCGGGCTTTGCCCTTCCGGCCGAGGCGGCCAAGTTGCCGAGTGCCGGTGCGTCATGCACTTCAAAAGGTGCCACAGCGGTCGTCAAGAACAATGTCATTACTAACCAAAGCACTACCTTCACTTGCACAAAGGTGGGCAAAAAAGTTCTATGGGATAAGGGTGTGACCAGTCTTCAGGTGAAATCGCTTCTAAACGTGTCGCAGAAGTGGTCTGGTTCTTCGGTTGCTCTGTCGATCCTAGATTCAAACGGCTTGCCTTGCGACACCTATGCTGTTGCAACGGAGTGCTACGGGTTCTATCTTGGTTGGTCTGCAAACTTCATCGACAGCGATCGCAAAGTTTCTTACGGCAATAACACCACAACTATCTCTGGTCTGCAGCAGGGCGATAAGGGTGCTTTTGAATTGATGTACCAGCAGACTCCTGGACCAAACGGGACTACTCCGATTGTTGTCAAGCAGTTTGCCTTCGACTACGACTACTAAGATTGACTTTGGATTTGGAAGTAATTTCTTATCCAAGCCGACTTGGCGCAATTGGCAGCGCACCGTACTTGTAATACGGGGGTTAGGGGTTCAAGTCCCCTAGTCGGCTCAGCAAAAAGCCCCAGAGTTTTCTCTGGGGCTTTTTCTAATTATTCGGCGCTGAAAGTAATGCTCACCGAGTTGATGCAGTAGCGATCTCCGGGTGGCGTCTGCGGGGCATCTTCGAAGACGTGGCCTAGGTGACAGCCGCAAGCCGAGCAACGAACCTCGGTGCGAACCATCCCGTGGCTGCGATCTTCAATAAGCTCAACGGCGTCGCCCGCTTTTGGCTCATAGAAACTTGGCCAGCCGCAGTGTGAATCAAACTTGGTCGCGCTTTTGAACAGTTCGGCGCCGCAACCCTTGCACGAGAAGGTGCCAACTCGAGACTCTTCGAGCAGCTCACCGGTGTAGGCGCGCTCGGTTCCAGCCTCGCGCAGAACGTGATATTCAAACTCGGTGAGTTCGTTGCGCCATTCTTCTTCGCTCTTATTTACCGGATAGTTCATTCTGAGCCTTTCGTCTGCCTAATATTAACTGCATCCAAATTTGGAATGCCTGAAGGTTAAGCAGGATTCATGTCGAAGAAGTTCCCGATTGACGAATTTGATTCGGTAGTCGCCCACGGTGGCCGTCACCGCGTTCGTCGCACCGGCAAGACCCGCGCGATCGAATTCTTTCGCGTCGCCATCGTCGGTGTGGTGGTTGCAGCGGTCGCATTCTTTGGTTTGAAGTTGATTGACAGCGCCAACCTATTTGCTGCGGCTCCGGCACCGATCGAAACCATTTCGGCCCAGGACATCGCTCAAGGCCTGGAAATTGGAGTAATCGACGCCACCAACGTCGCCGGCACGGCAGACAAGGTAGCGAAGGCGCTAGTCGACAGCGGCTACAACGTGACCTCGGCTACCGAGTTGAGTGGGGGCACCTCGCACAGCACTCTGAAGAACACTATTGTGTATTATTTCGACACTGCAAATAAGGCCGCGGCGAAGGTTATTGCAGCTTCTCTCGGCGCCTATCCGGTTCAACAATCCACTGCCTACGCTGGTGCCGTCACCGTGGTCATCGGAGCTGATTACAAATAATCGCCATTTTTTAGGGGTTAACGCGGTTATAACTTATCTATAACCAATGGGTTTTCTTTCTGAAATCGCTTGCGCCCACCCACCCACTAGGGGCTAGTGTTAGAGGTGGTCGTAGCAGTATCCGCAGCAACAGCTCTTTTTCTATGCGACTCAACCGGACATTCAGTCACGGTTGTCACATAGCAACAGGAGTAAAAGCAATGGCACAAGGTACCGTCAAGTGGTTTAACGCTGAAAAGGGTTTCGGCTTCATCACTCAGGATGGCGGAGCAGATGTATTCGTACACTTCTCAGCAATCCAGTCAGAGGGTTACAAGGAGCTTAAGGAAAACCAGCGCGTAGAGTTCGAAGTTAAGAACGGCGACAAGGGTCCTCAGGCAGACAACGTACACGTAATCTAAGCGACCGCTCAGATTTCAAAAACACCCTCCCTTCGGGGAGGGTGTTTTTCTTTGTCTAAACATTTCACTGAGAGTTCGCTCACAGGTGACTGGATGGATTTGGCAGTCTCGGTGGGAGAGTGCCAAAATAGAGTTAGCACTCAAACCTAAAGAGTGCTAATCACTTACAGGAGATTGAAACCAAAATGGCAAAAATCATTCACTTCAATGAAGAGGCACGACGCGGTCTAGAGCGCGGCCTCAACATCCTTGCTGACACTGTCAAGGTCACCCTTGGCCCTCGCGGTCGCAACGTAGTTCTAGAGAAGAAGTGGGGCGCCCCAACCATCACCAACGATGGTGTTTCGATTGCCAAAGAAATCGAACTGGACGACCCATTTGAGCGCATTGGCGCCGAGCTGGTCAAAGAAGTAGCAAAAAAGACCGACGACGTTGCCGGTGACGGAACCACCACCGCTACCGTGCTTGCACAGGCTCTAGTTCGCGAAGGTCTGCGCAACGTTGCAGCCGGAGCCGACCCAATCAGCCTAAAGAAGGGCATCGAGAAGGCAGTGACCGCTGTCATCGCCGAGTTGGTGGCAAACGCGAAGCCAGTTGAGACCCAGGCGCAGATCGCTGCAACCGCATCGATTTCTGCTGGAGACACCCAGATTGGTGAGCTCATCGCCGAGGCTATCGAGAAGGTTGGCAAGGAGGGTGTGGTCACCGTTGAGGAGTCAAACACCTTCGGCATCAACCTTGAGCTAACCGAGGGCATGCGCTTTGACAAAGGTTACATCTCGGCTTACATGGTCACCGACCCAGAGCGCCAAGAGGCAGTTCTCGAAGACGCTTACGTTCTTATCGTCAACGGCAAGATTTCAAACATCAAGGATGTTCTGCCTATCGTCGACAAGGTCATCCAGGCTAACAAGCCACTCTTGATCATTGCTGAAGACGTAGACGGCGAAGCTCTTGCGACCCTTATCGTCAACAAGATCCGCGGCATTTTCAAGTCGGTAGCCGTTAAGGCTCCTGGCTTTGGCGACCGCCGCAAGGCCATGCTTCAAGACATCGCCATCCTCACCGGCGGTCAAGTTATCTCAGAAGAGGTCGGCCTAAAGCTAGAGAACACCACTCTTGACCTGCTAGGTCGCGTTCGCAAGGTGGTAATCACCAAGGATGAGACCACCATCGTCGAAGGTGCCGGCAATGCCGAGCAGATCGCTGGTCGCGTTGAGCAGATTCGTCGCGAGATGGACAACACCGACAGCGACTATGACCGCGAAAAGCTTCAGGAGCGTCTAGCCAAGCTTGCCGGAGGTGTAGCGGTCATCAAGGCTGGTGCAGCAACTGAGGTTGAGCTTAAAGAGCGCAAGCACCGCATCGAAGATGCAGTTCGCAACGCCAAGGCAGCCGTTGAAGAGGGCATTGTCGCCGGTGGTGGTGTTGCTCTAATTCAGGCTGGCAAGACCGCTTTCGAAAAGCTTTCTCTAACCGGAGACGAGGCGACTGGTGCCAACATCGTGCGAGTTGCAATCTCTGCCCCGCTAAAGCAGATTGCAATCAACGCAGGCCTAGAGCCAGGTGTTGTTGCCGACAAGGTTGCCAACCTTCCAGTAGGTCACGGTCTTAACGCCGCTACCGGCGAGTATGTTGACATGCTTGGTGCTGGCATCAACGACCCGGTGAAGGTAACCCGCTCGGCACTGCAGAACGCAGCTTCGATTGCCGGTTTGTTCCTAACCACCGAGGCCGTAGTTGCAGACAAGCCAGAGCCACACGCTCCGGCAGCCGCACCACAGGGTGGCATGGACTTCTAAAGTCAGTCAAGACAAAAGGGCGATCACTTCGGTGGTCGCTCTTTTGCTTTGCCGGCTTGTTGGATCGAAACGTTCGGGCGCTCACAGAAACAGGCGCTGGTTAGCCATTTCTATTTCGGCGTATTGATTCGCAGCCGTTGCAAGCGCATGGCCAAGCCCGGCAAGTTGGCTGTCAACGGTTGCGGCCGTGGCTCGCCAGTTTGCGGTTAGCTCTTGAAAGCTGTTGGCCGCTAATCCAGTCCATGATGTCTGCAGGCCAACCAGCTGGCTGTGCAGCAAATCGACCTCGCTATTGAGCCTGGTGATGGTTGCCTGGATTGCCGAATTGGCGGCCCAGACCTGTTCGCTGTCTACTGTGAATTGGGTCATGCAAGCCATTTTCAACGAGCCAGCTGTCTCTCATGGGCGCAGCTTCAGCAGCTGTGGAGAAATTCGTTAGTCGACGGGAAGTGTGACTCTAAAGGTCGCACCGCCACCATCGGTTTCATCGGCGACAATTTGCCCCTCGTGACGCTCAACTATGGTGCTGACGATAGAAAGACCAAGGCCAGATCCGCCGGTTTCACGGTTGCGAGAGTTGTCTGCGCGATAGAAACGCTCAAAGACCTTTTCTCGAAGTTGCTTAGGGATGCCCTCGCCGTGGTCGCGTACCTCAAAAATAACCTCGTCGTTTCGCACGCTACCGAAAGCAATTTCGATCGGGCTGCCTTCGGGCGAGAAGCGTCCTGCGTTGCTGATGAGGTTGGTGAAGACCTGTCGAATCGAGTTTGCGTCCACCTTGGCAAAGACTTTTGCGTCCTTTGCCAGCAGTTTGCCATCGAGGTTGACGAGGTTGACCTCGCGCGAACCCTCGGTGACCGAATAGTCTTTGACAACGTCGGCCGCCAACGCCAAAAGGTCGGTCTTTGCGGTCGTTAGTTTGACGCCGTCGTCGAGGCGAGCCAGCGCAAGAAGGCTTTCGACCAAGCCCGTCATTCGAATTGCTTCGCTCTCAATTCGACCCATTGCCTCGGCCACATCGGCGGGTTTCTTGAGTGCACCCATTCGATAGAGTTCGGCATAGCCGCGCACCGAAACCAGGGGAGTGCGCAACTCGTGGCTTGCATCTGCAACGAAGCGTCGCATCTGGTCGAGGGTTTTGTTTCGCGAAGAAATTGCTCCCTGCACGCTGCTAAGCATCGTGTTGAGTGATCGATTTAGGCGCGCAATCTCGGTCTTGCCGGGACGCTCGATTAAGCGCTGTGAAATATCACCGTCTGAAACGGCTTGTGCGGTGCGCTCAACTTCGTTGAGCGGCTTTAACGCAGAGGTGATGGTCATCCAGATGCTGAGGCCGCTGATAAGCAGCAGCAGCACGCCGAAGCCGCCACCGATTGCGCCATATTGGTTCAAAATGTTGCGGTTTGCCGAAGTCGGCAGCGCCACAACGACCGAACCCGGATAGCCCAACAGTGGCTCGGCAACTATGCGCCAGCCAGCCAGGGTTGGGTCAACCACCGAATTGTTGCCACCTTCATCCGCGTCAAATGGTTGGCCGTGGGTTGCGAGCACAGCTGGATAGTTGAATGCAGAAAGGTTGGGAACATTCTTGGCATCGGCGGTCGAAGAAACCAGGCCAATCAAGAGCTTGCCGTTTTCGTCAACGAAGCCGATATAAAAATCGCTTGGAAGCCGAGGCAGCTGCAGCATGTGGTTTGCTAAGCGAGACTCAACCAGCGTTGGGTCTTCGTGGCTGAGAGTGCTGGCGGTAGAGGTGAGCATGGTGTCAACATTTTGCTGCAGGTAGGTGCGCAGCAACGAGATAGTGCCAAGGCTCGAGACCAAAAGCAAAACGCCAATCAGAGCAACCGACAGGCTGGTTAGCTTGGCGCGAAGTGAAATTCGCTCCCAGATGCTCGAGAGGCGACTTTGCAATTACTTGCCGCTCTTAGACGACTTAAACATGTAGCCGATGCCGCGCTTGGTCTGAATCAGCGGTTCAGAGGTAAGCGGGTCGAGTTTTTTGCGCAGGTATGAAACATAAGACTCGACGATTCCGTCGTTGCCGCCAAAGTCATATTCCCAAACCTGATCCATTATTTGCATTTTGGTCAGCACTCGGTTTGGGTTTGAGATTAGATAGCGCAGAAGCTTATATTCCGTTGGGCTCAAGTCAACATACTCGCCGTTGACGGTGACCTCGTGCGCATCCTGATTGATGCGAACTTCGCCAACCTCAAGAATTGACTCTTCAACCTCGGCCTGCTTGGTGCGACGCAGGATGGCGTTGATGCGAGCAACGATTTCGTCAAGGCTGAATGGTTTGGTCATGTAGTCATCGCCGCCCACGGTGAGGCCGGTGACCTTGTCTGCGGTTTCGTCGCGTGCAGTCAAAAACAAGACCGGGGCCATGATTCCCATCGAGCGAAGTTTTTTGGTGACGCTAAAGCCATTCATATCTGGAAGCATCACATCTAGAAGGATGATGTCTGGCTCGCCCTTTTCGGCCGCGTGAACGGCATCGGCTCCGTTGCCAACGGCATGCACGCTGAAACCAGCAAAGCGCAGGCTGGTCGAAAGCAAATCACGGATGTTCGGTTCGTCGTCGACGATGAGGACCTTCACGTTTTCCATGACACCAGTTTGACAGCGATTGCTGTGAGAAATCTGTGAGTCGTCTGAAAACTTCTAAAGGTCTTGGGCGTCGACAATTTCGTAGCTGTAGCCCTGTTCAGCCAAAAAGCGCTGGCGATTCTGCGCAAAATCTTGGTCAACGGTGTCGCGGGTAATCAGGGTATAGAAGTTTGCGGAGCGCCCGTCGGCCTTAGGGCGCAACAAGCGGCCTAGTCGTTGGGCTTCTTCTTGACGGCTGCCATAAGAGCCAGAGATCTGCAAAGCAACCGAAGCCTCGGGAAGGTCAACCGAGAAGTTTGCCACCTTAGAGACCACCAAAGTTGTGAGCTCGCCCGACCTGAACTGCTCAAAGAGTCGCTCGCGTTCGTCTACCGGGGTCTCACCGGTTATTTCAGGCACCTTGAGAGCGCCAGAAATGGCGTGAATCTGATCTAGATATTGGCCGATAATCAAAGTTGGCTCGCCGGCATGCTTTTTAAGCAGCTTTTGTAAGACCGGAATTTTTACCGCCGAGGTTGCTGCCAAACGATATTTCTCATCCTGATTTGAGATTGCATATGCGAAGCGCTCTTCTTCATCCATGTCAATGCGCACCTCGAAACAGGCGGCTGGGGCAATATAACCCTGCGCCTCAATCTCTTTCCAGGGAGCGTCGAAACGCTTCGGTCCGATCAGCGAAAAGACGTCACCCTCTTTGCCGTCTTCGCGAACCAGGGTCGCGGTTAGCCCGAGTCGGCGACGGGCCTGAAGGTCTGCGCTCATCTTAAAAATCGGCGCCGGCAGAAGGTGCACTTCGTCGTAGACGATTAGACCCCAGTCGTTGGCGTCTAGCAGTGCCAGGTGAGCGTATTCACTCTTTCGCTTGGTAGTCAAAATTTGATAGGTCGCGATGGTGACCGGCTTGATTTCTTTGACCGAACCCGAGTATTCACCGATTTCGTCTTCGGTGAGGGTGGTGCGTCGAAGCAGCTCGCTTTTCCACTGTCTAGCCGAAACGGTGTTGGTTACCAGAATGAGGGTATTGGTTTTCGCGGTGGCCATCGCCGCAGCGCCGACAATGGTCTTTCCGGCACCACATGGCAAAACCACGACGCCAGAGCCGCCGGCCCAAAACTTTTCAACTGCCTTGCTTTGGTAGTCGCGAATCTTCCAATCGTCGGCAGTCGAGAGTTCGATTGCGTGCGGTGAACCCTCGGTGTAGCCGGCGAAGTCTTCGGCCGGCCAACCCAATTTCAGCAGCTCTTGCTTAACCTGCCCGCGGGCCCAGTCTTGAATCTTGAAAGCCTCGTTGCCGACCGGCCCGTCGAGCAGCAGCGCAATCTTCTTATTGCGGCTTGCCTCGAGCAGCACGGCTCGGTCGCTCGAGAAAAGTTCGAGCTGGTCGTCTTCGCCTCGGCGAATTGAAAGGCGGCCATAGCGCGACATGGTTTCGGTGATGTCTTGTCGAACCGTAGATGGAATCGGAAACTTGGCATAGCGATCGAGCACCGAAATGACAAAATCTGAGTCGTGCCCAGCAGCGCGCGCATTCCAAAGACCAAGTCGGGTGATTCGGTAGGTGTGAATGTGCTCTGGGGCACGCTCTAGTTCGGCAAAAATTGCTAGGTCATGGCGCGCATCGGCGGCATCCGGGTGGTCAACCTCGAGCAGAGCGGTCTTGTCGCTCTGAACAATCAACGGTCCCATAGTCATCCTTATAGCCTATTAGCCCAGGGCCACTCTAGTGATGCTCGAAAGCGGAAGAGTGCGCTCGATGTCGGCCTTTTTGTCTTTGGCGCGCAACCTTCCGTTGGCGAAACCAATTGGCTCGAGTGTGAACTCAACCTCGGCGCCAGAGTTTGTGATGACGCCAATGATGATTATCGACTTGTTTTTGATGGCCAACTGGATGGAGCGCACCAAGTCATCGCCGTCGGGCTCGCTGCCAAGTTTTTGATCTTGTTCGCGCAGGCGCTGAATATCTGATGCAAGAGTGCTGACCTGCTCTAGCTTTTCGCTGCTCGCGATTGGTGACCGAGGCGAAATTACCTTGCCATCGACGCCGACCCGAACCGCGCTATAACCGGCCTCTCGCAAACCAAAGTAGAGCATTTCTGTCTCAAAACGACACCCGATCGATGAGTCTGGCAGGGCATACATTGCAAAGGGCTTTAAGCGAGAGTCGTTCAATATTTGAGCTAGCAAAATCGTGTCTAGCGACTTGACCACCGATTTTGTTTCAAGTTCGCCTGCCGAAATGGTCAACCGACCAAAGCGAACTCCGGCCTCGCGAATCAAATAGTCCACCGGTTGCGGAAGCGGTTTTTCGCTGAGCTTGACCAACAGGTCTCTAATCTCGGTTTCGGTGAGACCGGTTTCTAAACCGTGGCTGATGCTGAGTGCCGAGAGTCGATAGGTGGAGGCCATGCCGATTTGCTCGGTGTCGGCAAAGCGGCGAAGCAGAATTTCAATATCGGTAGGCAGCGGGCCCGGCGTGATTAGCGATAGATCGGCCTGGCAAATCAGGCGATTTTGCGGCTCGGGCAAATATGCGGCGGCAGCGCTAGAAGCCCGCGAAAAGCTGCCGGACAGTGCATCAGCGGCCCAGCTGCTTAGCCAACCGTTGTGAGAAACTCCAATTCTTTCGGCAAAGGCAACCACCTTGCTGATGCGCGAATTGGTTGCCGAGTCGGCAAACGGATAGTTGGTCTGCAGGTGTCGAGCTAGAGAGAGGGGAAGTTGGTTTTTTGCGGCACCAAAGGCGCGCAAAATTTCATCGGCAGATGTTTGCCCAATCAATCCGTGCCAAACCTCAATAAGGTGGGCGTGACGTTGCTGCGGCTGCCATTGCAACCACTGGGATGACTTGGCGCCAAGCTGCCATCTTGAGTTGGCTAGGCCGATTAGGTCTGCATGGTTAGCCAGCTCATAAATTTCGCGGGCAAATTCGTTGCTCTGGCGCACGTGCTGGGCCAGGCGTTTAATGTCTGGCAGGCCGACGTTCTTTTTGCCAACCTCGCGAATATACCGCTGTTCGGCATCAAAAATGAGTTCGGTAAGAGCCTGAATCGTTTCGAAGGTGGCGATTCCGGCGTCGCGATCTACCGATTCAACGCTCGGGGATGCATCGTCGCTAACCTCTAGCGAAACACCCTGTGGCTCAAGTGTTCTGAGGCAGGCTGCCGTCGATTCGAAAGCCGTGAAGTTGCCTTCTTTGTCGCGATCTACCAGCATCAGTTGTGCGAGTTGCTGGGCTGCAGAGGCATCCGGCTTTTTGCCTTCAATGATTGCAATCAACGCATCGATTTGGTTCTTAGGCAGTCCAGACACCGCGCTGGCCACCGATTTTTGGTTCGAAAGGGCCTCGGCTAGGTCAAAGAAGTCGCGCAAACCGGCGCTGTTGACCATGCGC
>CAIPNT010000172.1 GCA_903866485.1 uncultured Micrococcales bacterium
ATGCCTCGGATGAACCTGCTGCCGGAACAGCCATTCCCGAGTTAGCGGCAATGTTGGTGTTTATTGCACCTGGAAACACCACGGTGACGCCGACCTTGGTGGTTAGAAGCTCTGAGCGAAGCCCCTCGGTGAAAAGCTTGATTGCTGCCTTGGATGCGCCGTAGACGCTTTGCCCTGGAACTGGTGAATACGCACCCATTGATGAAACATTCAGGATGTGTGCCTCGGGGCGGGCGATTAGGCCAGGTAGAAATGCCTTGGTCAACATCAGTGGGCCGTGAAAGTTGACATTCATGACCTTGGCCGCCGCTTCGACTGTTAGGTCTTTGATCATCACAAACGGCTGGATGATACCGGCGTTGTTGATCAGCGCATCGGCTTCGCCCAGCTTGGCTTTTACTTCGGCTGGTAGTGCAGCCACCTTGGCGTCGTCACTGACATCTAATACGAAGGTTTCAATGCGGCCACCGGCCGATTCGGCGAGTGCCTTGGTTTCGGCAAGAGTTTCGGCTCGCATGTCGACTGCTGCCACCAACGCACCACGCTTGACGAGCTCGAGGGTCAATTGGCGACCCATCCCGCTGCCGGCGCCGGTGACTACCACTACTTTGCCTTGGACCTTCATTGAATTCCCCTTGGTGAAACATTGTTCTGGCAAGTTCCAGATAATTTCAGAATACTCTTCTAAATTTGTTCCGAATCACCATGCAACATGGTGTTTGAATAGAAGTACGAACAGATTGGTTTGGCAATGAGGCTAGAACACGACCTTTTAGGTGAGCGCGAAATTCCGGATGAGGCCTACTGGGGTGTGCACACTGCTCGAGCGGTTGAGAACTTCGGCATCTCGGGAGTTGCCATCGGGCACTATCGCTCGTTAGTGCGGGCTTTGGCTTTTATTAAAGAAGCTTCGGCGTTCGCAAATTTCGAACTCGGTGAATTGCCGAAGGCAATCTTTGATCCCTTGCAACAGGCGTGCATCGAGGTTCGTGATGGAAAGTTTGACACCGAGTTTGTGGTCGACGCCATTCAGGGAGGAGCCGGCACCAGCACAAACATGAATGCCAATGAGGTAATCGCTAACCGTGCCCTTGAATTGGGTGGTTTCGCCAAGGGGCAATACGAGCACATCCATCCGCTTAATCATGTAAACATGTCTCAGTCGACCAATGACGTCTATCCAACGGCAATCAAGGTGGCGTTAATAATCGAAATTCTTGCCCTGTTGGAAGAGCTCGAAAGGTTGCGAGTTGCGTTTGCAGCCAAGGGGCTTGAGTTTGCGGGCGTAATCAAGATGGGCCGCACACAACTGCAAGACGCCGTTCCGATGACGCTTGGTCAAGAATTCAGCGCCTATGGCGTCACCATTGCCGAGGATGAACTTCGGCTGAGAGAGGCAATCAAACTGCTGAGTGAAATTAACCTTGGCGGAACTGCAATCGGCACGCAGTTGAACACCCCAGTGGGCTATGCGCAGGCGGTGTGCAAGCATCTGAGCAACCTTTGTGAACACGATTTTGTGGTGGCCGAAAACTTAATCGAAGCGACCCAAGACACCGGTGTGTTTGTAACCGCATCGAGCGTGCTCAAACGCCTGGCGATCAAATTGTCAAAAATTTCAAATGATCTTCGCTTGCTCTCAAGCGGGCCAAGGGCTGGATTTGGAGAAATCAACCTTCCACCTCGGCAGGCTGGGTCATCAATCATGCCGGGCAAGGTGAATCCGGTGATACCAGAGGTTATAAACCAGATCGCATTTACCGTCATAGGCAACGACACAACGGTCACCATGGCTTCTGAGGCTGGCCAGCTTGAACTCAACGCTTTCGAGCCAATAATCGCGCGTTCGTTGATGATGAGCATCACTTATCTTCGACGCGGTTGCAAAGTATTGACCGAGTTTTGTGTGAACGGAATCACTGCGAACGAAGAGTATTTGCGCAAGACTGTCGAGCATTCAATTGGCTTGGTGACTGCAATTTCGCCGCGAATTGGCTATGAGAATGCAACTGCAGTTGCGCAGCGCGCTCAAGAGTCAGGAAAGTCGGTGCGTGAAGTTGTCATCGAAATGCACCTGCTCAGTGCAGTTGAATTCGATCAGATTCTTGGAGACATAGATCGGCTGACCGGTAGAGGCTAAAACGAGTTTTCGCCTAAATCGACCTGCAAGAGTTCTGCAATGCAGTCGACAGCTAGTTTGTGGTCCTCGCGCTGAGGCAGACCCGATACGGTAACCGTTGCGACCATTCCAGCCCCATTGACACGGATGGGAAAGCAGCCACCGTGCGGAGCATGATCGCGTTCGTCTAGAGCCATTAAAGCAACCCACGAGGTGCCCATGCGCTCTTGAATTCCTAATACGTAACTGGATGTATGAAGCAGATTGACCAGGTTTCGCTTGCGCCTTGCCCAGTCGAAGTTTGCAGGCGTTGTGCCTGGCATCGCCGCGCAGAACAGCGGCTCGTTGGCTATGGTTCTGATATCTACGATGACTGCACCAAACTGGGCTGCGCGCTCAATCACAAGGTTTCCCAGTTTCCGCGCTGCGGTCTCATCGAAGTTTTCGAAGACCAGTAGTTCTTCTTGTCGCTTTGCCTTTGCCAGATCTATCTCATCGTTTGCGCTCATGGTCTCAATCTAGTTGATGGGTCAAGGCAGTTGCTAGACTTGGCCTGCCCGTCAGCGCGGGTTTGCCCTCGTAGCTCAGTGGATAGAGCAAGAGCCTTCTAATCTCTTGGTCGCAGGTTCGATTCCTGCCGGGGGCGCTTCTAATACCTAAGCCTGCGGGCCTTTGTGAAAGTGCTCGAAGACCAGGTTGGTTCGAGTCGACGCCACGGTCGCGTTATTCGAGAGGTTCTCCAGCACGAACTCGCGAACCGAATCAGAATCGGTTACGGCTAGGTGAACAATAAAGTCTTCAGAACCGCCGAGAAAAAAGACTTGGATGACCTCTGGTCGCTCACGCATCTGCTGCATGAAGTCGGATAGGTGAGCGCGCGCACCGGCACGGAGAGTCACCGAAATCAATACCTCGGTGCCGAGCCCGAGCTTCGACGGTTCGACATTGGCGCTGAATCCAGAGATGATTCCGCGGGTAATCAACGAACGCACGCGGGTAATGCAGGTCGACTGGGCGATGCCGACCGTGGTAGCTAAGTCGGCGTTGGTCATTCGAGCATTCTGCTGAAGCAGGCGGATCAAATCGAGGTCAATTTCATCTAGGGGAGTGTCTAGCTGCAGATTCTTCGATGCCATGGACGTATTCCTTCGATTTGCTGAATTTATTAACTAAATTACCGTCTTTGTCGAATAATCTGCAATGTTTACACGTTTGTAATGAAGTTACTGCAATCTTGAGGAAGATTTAGTTCAAACCAAGGAGCAAGAAATGCGCGTAGGAATTCCAAGCGAGATCAAGAACAACGAGAACCGCGTTGCCATCACCCCAGCCGGTGTGCACGAGCTAGTTCTTCGCGGTCACGAGGTATTCATCCAGGTCGGTGCCGGAATCGGTTCTGGTTTCACCGACGCTGCCTACGTTGCCGAGGGTGCCACCATGTTGGCAACCGCCGAAGAGGTTTGGGCAAAGGGTGACCTTCTGCTCAAGGTCAAGGAGCCAATCGCTGCCGAGTATCCATTGCTTCGCGAAGACCAGGTCTTGTTTACCTACCTGCACCTTGCCGCGTCTCGCCCTTGCACCGATGCCTTGGTCAATGCCGGCACAACCGCGATTGCCTACGAGACCGTCCAGTTGCCAAACCGCGCGTTGCCGCTGCTTCAGCCAATGTCTGAGGTCGCCGGTCGTCTATCGGCTCAGATCGGCGCCTACCAGTTGATGTCAAACGAGGGAGGCCCAGGCGTTCTGATGGGTGGAGTTCCTGGGGCGCCTAAGGCAAAGGTAGTCGTGATCGGTGGCGGTGTTGCGGGTGAGCACGCAGCAACCATGGCGTTGGGCATGCAGGCAGACGTAACCGTGATCGACATTTCGCTGCCAAAGCTTCGTGAACTAGATGCTCGTTTCGGCGGTGTCGTGAAGACCCGCGTTTCAACCGCTTATGAAATCGCTGAGCAGCTCAAGGATGCCGACCTAGTGATCGGTTCGGTGCTCATCCCGGGCGAAAAGGCTCCAAAGCTGGTGACCGACGCTATGGTTGCCAAAATGAAGCCTGGTTCGGTATTAGTTGACATCGCCATTGACCAGGGCGGTTGCTTCGAGAACTCGAAGCCAACCACTCACGACAACCCGACCTTCAAGGTACACAACAGCACCTACTACTGCGTTGCAAACATGCCGGGTGCCGTTCCGGCCACTTCAACACGCGCACTAACCAACGCGACCTTGCCTTATGTGATCGCACTTGCCGACAAGGGTTGGAAGGCCGCTTTGCAGGCCGACCCGGCCCTAGCTCTGGGTCTAAACACTCACGAAGGTTTTGTTACCTACGCCGGCGTTAGGCACGCTTTTGGTGAGGTGCCATTCAAGGCCTTGGCTGAGGTTCTGGCCTAAGCAGGTTGCTGCTGCGTGATGCAGTGAATGCCACCACCGCGGGCAAATAGCTGCCTGGCGTCGACCAACACGATTTCACGATCAGGGTAGGCCAACTGAAGCGCGGCAACTGCTCGCCCATCATTGGCGTCATTGAAACCGCACAAGATCACAGCACCATTAATCACGTAGTGGTTGATATAGCTGAAATCGACAAAGCCTTCATCGTCGTGAAGAGTCTTTGGGGCCGCCACCGGGATTAGCTCAAAGTCGCCTGCTGCCAATAAGGTTTGGCGCACCTCTTGGCTAATCAAAAAATCAGGGTGTTCTGGGTTCTCTTGGTTGTGATACAAAATCTTGTTTTCGCCAGCGAAACAGGCCACGATGTCTACATGGCCTCGGGTGCCAAACTCGTCATAGTCCCGGGTTAGTCCGCGGCGCAACCAAATCGCCGTCTCGGTGCCCAACTTGTCATGGATTTCGGCCTCAACCTCGGCCCTCGTCCAGTCAGAGTTGCGGCCTTCACCCAATTGAACCGTCTCGGTTAGCAACACGATGCCCGAGCCATTTACATGGATGCCTCCACCCTCATTGATCAGAGGAGAGTCGATGGTTTCAATGCCAATCTGGTCACCGATGAATCTGGCGACCTGCGCGTCATTCGCCCACGCTGCCCAACTTTGGGCACCCCAGCCATTGAAAACCCAATTGATGGCGGCAACTTTACCTTCGTCACTCTTGACAAAGGTTGGGCCGATGTCGCGCATCCAAGCGTCGTCAAGGTTCGCCTCAACGACCTCGACTCGCGGGTCTAAAAATGCCTTGGCTAACTCGATGTCATCGGCTTGACAAAGCATTGACACCGGCTCAAACCTGATGATGGCATTGGCCACTGCTGCCCAAGTTTCGCGCGCCTCCAGCGCTTCTTGCTCGCTGTCTCCAAGCGTGTAGCCACTAGATGGCCAGGCCATCCAGGTGCGAGCATGCTGGTGCCATTCGGGTGGCATGGTCCATGTAGTCATTGACGTTAGCTCCTGCAGTCAGGCAAATTACTTGGCATCCATCGAGTCGAGAATTTCGCATAGAAGTTCAAAGCTGGTTTCTGGGTTAACAATCGCAAAACGAGTGTTTGGTCTACCCTTGTGTGAACTTGGCACGACGAATGCGATGCCGTCTTGAAGCAAGCGATCAGACCAGCGGTTGTAATCATCGATGTTCCAGCCATCGCGTTCGAACACGACCACCGATAGCTCTGGTTGGCGAACTAGAGAAAAGCCTTGGCGTAGTTCGATTTCATCCGCGATTTTGCGGGCTAGTTCAACGTTTTGCTGCACGGCGTCTCGATAAGCCTTAATTCCGTGTGTTGCCAGCGAGAACCAGAGTGGCAGTCCGCGAGGGCGGCGGGTGAGGTTATAGGCATAGTCGCTAGGGTTCCAATCACCAGATTCGGTGAGCGTGTCTAGATATTCACCGTGCTGGGTGTGAGCCTGTCGGCCATCCTCAGGATTTCGATAGAGCAATGCGCAAGCGTCAAAAGGCGCGAACAGCCACTTGTGCGGGTCAACAATGAAGCTATCCGCGCGATCTAAACCGAGAAATAGCGGCTTGGAAATGGGCGCCAGCATTCCGGCGATGCCGTACGCGCCATCTACGTGAAACCACAACGAGTGGCTCTTTGCTGCTTGACCAACTTCGTCTAGGTCATCCACGATGCCAAAATTGGTGGTTCCACCGGTTGCAACTACGGCAAAAAGTCCATCGCCAGCAGACGAAATAGCAGCTTCAACGGCTTGCCCGCGAAGTCGGCCGTTCTCATCTACTGCGGCCTTGATTAGGTCGACATCCATGACCGCGGCAGCGGCCTTTAGCGACGAGTGAGCTTCGGCGCTGCAGATAAACTTCCACCGCTCTGGCCTTGCGAGCCCCCGGGCCTGGCGCGCTTGTGCCGCCTTGTGTCGGGCCGCGACAAGTGCGCTCAGGTTGCCGAGCGTGCCGCCCTGAACAAAAACACCGCCAGCACCTTCAGGCAAGCCGGCTTCACGAGCCAGCCATTCGAGCACTTGGTTTTCGGCATAGACGGCTCCGGCGCCCTCCATCCATGAACCGCCATAAATCGCTGATGCCGAAACAATCAAGTCAAAAAGCTTGGCTGCTTCGGTGGGTGCACACGGGATAAAAGATAGATAGCCCGGGTGATCAGTTGAGATTGTGGCCGGCGCCAACACCTGCTCAAAAAGTGAAAGTGTCTCGAGTCCGCCAAGGCCATTCTCGGTAACCGTGGGGCCTGCAGCTTCAAGCAAGAATTCGAGAGTTTGTGGAGCGTCTAGAGGTGCCGGATCATATTCCAGGCGCTTGCGAGCGTAGTCGAAAATGCCTTCGCGAAGGGCAACAGTTGCGTCATGGGGCTTGTGCACAAGCCGAGTCTATTTGGCTTTTTTGATTCGGATAATCGAAACGCTGAAACCAACGATTGAGAGCAATAGGAAACCCCAACTGGCAACCTGGCGTTGCTGCTCTATGGCGGCACAAGAGGTCCAGTCGTCGAGTTGCTGCACAGTGCAAAGACTCGAGTTGAAGAAGCCTAGAACCGATGCAAAGACACCAACCAGGCTGACGGTCGCAAGCATTGCCATCGAGTTGTTAGAAACCTTTGCCATTATTCAACCTCCGAAAGGTCACCAATGTCTTCGCCTTGCTTTGCAATCTCAGCCTTGATTTCATCCATGTCTAGGCCCTTTACCGCTGCGATCAGCTCTTCGAGACCAGCACCTGGTAAGGCGCCTGCACGGTTATAGAGCAAGATGCCATCTCTGAAAACCATCAGAGTAGGAATCGATGAGATGCCGGCTTCCGAGGCAAGCTGCTTTTCGGCTTCGGTGTCTACCTTGCCAAACTTAATGTCTGGGTGCTTAGTAGAAGCCTCTTCAAAAATTGGGGCGAACTGGCGACATGGTCCACACCATTCTGCCCAAAAATCGACAATGACCATTCCATCGGATACGACTGTGTCGCCGAAATTCGTTGCACCTAGTTCGATGGTTGCCATTGTGTTTTTCTCCTCGATATCTGAGCTATAACTATGCCCGCTATAACTAACAAACCGCCGGCGGTTTGTAATCCATCTATTTTTTCACCGAGCCAGAGATAGGCAAAAATGAATCCGAAGATGGTTTCGGCCGTTGAAAAGACTCCGACACTAGTTGCCGTGAGGTGGCCCAGAGCCGAGTAGGTGAAAAACAGTGGCAGAAATGAACCCATCAACCCAAGCCACGCAAATGCAACCCAGCCATAGACGTGAAGCGAACCAAGATTGCCGCCCAGTGAAAGTTGGTTCGAGAATCTTGAGAAGTCAAAGGTCCACCAAGGTGTCAAGACCACCCACATCAGGGTTGAAAACATCATTGTGTAAAAAAGCGTAGACATTGCCGGTCGGTGGGTGTTCAGGTGTTCGCCAACCAGATAGTAGATGGCAGTTGCAAAGGCTGCGGTGGCTGCAAATCCGATGCCTACAGCATTGAGCCCACCCTGCCAGATGTGCGAAACAAGCACCAGACCGGCAAGTACTAGGGCAACGCCGAACCAAACTTTGGCGCCCAGGCGTTCTTTGAATAAAACCATCGAAGCTATCGGCACAATGATGACGGCGGTGTATTGAATTAGCAGCGCGACACCCACCGGCAGGTTGGCCACGGCGTTGGCATATGACCACTGCATAGTGCCTACTCCAGCTATACCGAGCAGGGCAAACCACTTCCACTCACTCTTGCGCACCTTGAACGCTTGCCGGTTGGTGAAGGTAAGGATGAGCGCTGCTATGGCCGACGTTGTCAGAGATCGAAACAAGGTGACCTGAGCCGCGGTGACCCCGCTTTGCATGATGGTTTTGGCTGTGCTGCCATTTAACCCAAAAAGGATTGTCGCACCGAGCAGCATGAGCGCGCCAAGGGCAGGTTTTTTAGCTTGCAAAGTTGCCTCTAAGCGGCTGTTCCGTGAATGGCAAACTCGTCGATTGCCTTGAGCTCGTCGATGGTAAGTCTTGAGGCATTTAGCGCCTGGTAGTTCTGCTCAAGTTGTTGCACGCTGCTGGC
>CAIPNT010000173.1 GCA_903866485.1 uncultured Micrococcales bacterium
CCAGAATGCCCTCAGTTACTCGAAATACGCCACCGAGCGCGGCCACATCTTGACCAAAAACTAAAACCTTGTCATTTTCGGCCATGGCCTTGCGAAGACCCGCGTTGATTGCCTTGACAATCGTCATTTCAACGGTGTTCGACATTATTCGGCACCTCCGGTCGGGGTGTTGGCCTCAAACGAAGCCTCATAGCCCTTTAGCCAGGCAAACTGCTCGTCAATCAACGGGTGGCTTTCGCTGTAAACATGCTTAAACATGTTTTCAATCGGCGGCTCGGTTAGAGCAAAGGTCTGGGCACGAATTTCGCCGGCCATAATCTCGTTCTCTTCGATGCACTTCTCGAAGAATGAATCACCGATGCCTTGACGGCGCAAGAACTTTTCGAGACGCACAATCGGGTCGCGAGCGGTCCAGTAATCGACCTCTTCTTGGGTGCGGTATTTGGTCGGATCATCCGAAGTGGTGTGAGCGCCAACGCGATACGTGAGGGCTTCAATCATGAAGGGTCCTGCACCGCTTCTGGCATCATCCATGTGCTTTTTGGTCACTGCGTATGAGGCCAAGACGTCGTTGCCGTCTATGCGAATGCCCGGAACACCAAAGCCGGCACCGCGCTGGTAGAGCGGAACCGTGGTCTGGGTCTCAACCGAAGATGAAATAGCCCACTGGTTGTTTTGGCAGAAAAACACCAGTGGAGCCTTGTTGATGGCTGCAAACAGGAATGACTCAGATATTTCACCCTCGGCCGTGGCGCCATCACCGAAATAGGTGATAACTGCCTCGTCACGTTCGGCGAATCCGGTGCCAACCTTGCCGTCGAACTGAACGCCCATTGCATAGCCTGTGGCATGAATAACCTGGGTGCCAAGCACGATGGCATACAGGTGAAAGCGCGTCTCGTCAGGGTTCCAACCACCGTGGTTTACACCGCGCAACATCTTGAGCACGGCCATCAGGTCGATGTCGTGCGTGATGGCTACGCCATGTTCGCGATAGCTAGGAAAAATGTGGTCATTCTTGCCAACGGCGTGACCCGAACCGACTTGGGCAGCCTCTTGGCCAACGGCCGGAACCCAGAGTCCGAGTTGGCCTTGGCGCTGCAGCGCGGTTGCCTCGACGTCAAAACGTCGCATGCGGGTCATGTGGCGATAGAACTTGAGAAAGTCTTCTTCTTTGAGGTCGGCAATTAGTTTGCCGTATTCCGCGTATTCTGCGGGCACGCTGTATTCACCCTCTGGCGACAAAAATTGCACCATCGGAACGCGTGAAGCATCTTGAGTACTCATCTAGTCCAATTTACCCGCAAGGTGGCACAATCTACACATGATTCGTTTTCTAATCGGAACCGTTATTAACGCAGTGGGTCTTTGGTTGACCACAACTTTGATCTCTGCAATCCACCTTGCCCCCTATGGTGGTGCGGGTTTTTGGACCATTGCACTGTCATATTTGCTTGTCGGGGCAATCTTTGGATTGGTTAACTCGATCGTTGCACCGATCATCAAGGTGCTGGCGTTTCCGCTCTACATCATCACTTTTGGATTGATTTCATTCGTGATCAACGGCGCGATTTTGCTTTTTGTCGCCTGGCTCAGCCAGCTGATCGGCAGCCCCATCTTTTCGATTGACGGTTTTGGCCACGAGGGTCTCACCGTTGCATCACTCGGATGGGCCATGCTGGGTGCGATTGTCATGAGCGTGTTCAGCTTTTTGGCTCGATCGGTGTTCAAGCTTTTTCGCATTCTCTAGCTCAATCTCTGGTTAGTTTGAACCACTGGCCGGCACCAGGGCCATCTCCGGCGAAGCCCGAAATTTCATTTTTAAATTTCACCATCGAGTGATTATTAGGTGTTTCGGCCGCCCTATCGAGCTCTGCCGAGGTTTGCAGATAGCCGCGCATCTCGTGCTGCGCTATCGGGTTTGCCGAGTCGAGCCGGTCGGTCACCGTAACCCAGTTGGTGGTCAGCGGGTTTGGCCGCAAATCAATTTCAGGCACCAAGTCGGCTTCGTGCTCTAACGAAAGCGTCTCGGCCTTGAGCCGGTTAGCCACTTGACCCAGTGGCGCGCCAAAGGTCAGCACCCGACTGTTGGCATAGCCCGTGGCCAGGTTTGCCGCCACAATGCCACCTTGCGAGTGGCCAACAAATAGAACATCCGATGTTGCACTGATGCCGGCTTGCTTCATGGCCAGCGCGACCCCTCGCTCGCTACCGGCGAAGCCGGTTTTTGAAATTGCGCTGAAATCGGAGGTGAGATCAAATGGGTTTTTGCCGGTGAATGGGCTCCAGTCTTGGGTTCCCGGGATGTAGACCACAAATCGGCTACCAAATTTTTCGATGCGAATCCAGCCGTCGGCCACTTGACCGGTTTCGGCGAGCCTTAACCCCAGTTCGTGAATGCTGTTCGGCGGGGCGATGCCAATAATTTCGGCTTGCAGTTGAGCGGTGACCTTGGTTTCGGTTAGAGCGCCAACGATCGAACCTAAACCGGCGAAGCCGGTCGCGATTTTTTGAATATCTAGCGCAGGTTGTTCACGCAGCTCTGCCGAAATATGCAATTCACCGACAAAGTATGAGTCAGCCGCGGCAATGCAGGCCTGTCGCACCAAGCGCAACCGGTCAATAATTGGCGGCAACTCGAGGCTCAGGCGCAATCTGCGCTCGGGGTCATCTAAGAAGTTTTGTAGTTCGATTTGTTCGCAAAGCCATCGATCGGTGGCATCAAGCTCGCCAACCACCCGGTCAATTTCGGCACGACTGGCAACTATCAGGGCGTCGCCGCCATAGCTGGCCAGACTCTCGGGGTGTTCTAGGCCAAGCATTCGTTGAGTCTCATTTGCAAGGCTTGAATTTGGGCAACCACCGCCTCGATGGCCTCGGCGCAGGCTGCCGAGGCCCCGCCCGACCAATGCATAGGGTTTGGAATTGCCAGCCTGAGTCGGGTGGTTGCACTGGTTAGAGCAAAGTCAATGTGGTTCACCAGGCCAGCCTTCTGCAATCGGCGGCTCGAAAACCCCGAAAGCCCACAATCTGTGCGCAACTTGGGGCAATATAGATGGGTGAGTAATCTTTCAATCCAGCCACTTTCCCCGCTCGACGGTCGCTATCGCGCCGCAGTTTCAGACCTAGGTTTTCACCTGTCAGAAGCGGGCCTAAACCGAGCCCGCATCGCAGTAGAAATCGAGTGGCTGATTCACCTTGCCAACCGCGACCTGCTGCAGACCTCGACCCCGGTGTCTGAGGCAGAAGCGGCACAGTTGCGAACCATTGTCACCAACTTCTCAGATGCCGACGTGGCCACCCTCGCAAAAACCGAGGCAACCACCAAGCACGACGTTAAAGCCGTGGAGTATTTTATCCGTGGCAAATTGACCGAGCTTGGTCGCAACGACCTGCTTGAACTGACCCACTTTGCGTGCACCAGCGAAGACATCAACAACCTCAGCTATGCAATCACCGTGCGCGACGCAGTAAAGCAGGTATGGCTGCCTCGAGTTGAGAAGTTGCTCACCAAGTTGCGCGAGCTTAGCGCCCAATATGCTGACGCGGCGATGCTTTCACACACTCACGGTCAGCCGGCAACCCCGTCAACCATGGGCAAAGAGCTTGCAGTGTTCATTCACCGCCTCGGTCGCCAGGTTAAGCGCATCGAGAATGCCGAATACCTGGGCAAGTTTTCGGGTGCCACCGGCACATTCTCGGCACATGTGGTTGCCGCCCCTTCGGTCGACTGGACCAAGGAGTCTGAAGACTTCGTAACTTCGCTGGGCCTGACCTGGAACCCGCTTACCACCCAGATTGAGTCGCACGACTGGCAGGCCGAACTTTATTCGGCGGTGGCTCTGTTCAACGGTATTCTGCACAACCTGTGCACCGACATCTGGTCTTACATTTCAATCGGTTACTTCAAGCAGATACCGGTGCCAGGTGCAACCGGGTCTTCGACCATGCCTCACAAGATCAACCCGATTCGTTTTGAAAACGCCGAGTCAAACCTCGAACTTTCAAACGCAATCTTGGGCAGCCTGGCCTCAACGTTGATCACCTCGAGACTGCAGCGCGACCTTACTGACTCTTCGTCACAGCGCAACATTGGTCTTGGCTTCGGGCACTCGCTGCTGGCAATCGACAATGTCACTCGTGGACTAAACGAAATCGACCTCTCACGCGAGGTGCTGGCCATTGATCTGAGCGACAACTGGGAGATTTTGGGCGAGGCCATTCAAACCGTCATTCGTGCTGAGGTCGCTGCCGGTCGGTCGACGATCAGCGACCCTTATGCCCTGCTAAAAGAGTTGACTCGTGGCAAGCGTCTAAGCGCTGACGACATGGTTGCCTTTGTGAACGGTCTCGAGATAGGCGATGACGCCAAGGCTCGTCTGCTTACCCTGCGCCCACACACCTACGTGGGTCTGGCAGAAGAGTTGGCCAAGCGGGTTCAGAACTAATCTGTGTTCGGGCCAAAGCCCGTCAGCCAAAAAAGGGCACCCGCCAGGGTGCCCTTTTTTATTGAAAGTTCGAGGTTATTTGAGGCGAGGCTTGCCTTCGTCGGCTGGCTCATCCTTGACGGCCAATGCCAGGGTCGCAATGGTGACCAAAACCACGATGAAAGTTAGGCCCGACCAAATAGCAACGCGCTGTAGGTCGCGGCTATTGCCCCAGATAATGACGCCAACGAAGATCGCAGACACAAATGACAGGGTGATGAAGTTGCGAGCCGAGCGCGCTTCAACTGGTTTGCGAGTTTTTTTAGCCATGAATCTAGCCTACGCCTTCGTGGTTGAAGATTTTGCGGTCGGCGAAGTGGCCGAGATGCCGAGGTGCACGCCGCTTAGCAAAAGGTAAGCGCCAAAGAAGCCAACCTGCGAGACGATATCTAGGTTTGCCACCAAAAACAACAACGCCAAAAGCAAGCCGAATGACGACGTGATCAGCAGGTCGCGACCGGTTGTGGTCTTGAAGCCGACTCTTCTGGCCTGGTACAGCTCAAATGCTCCCGAAATGATGGCCCATCCGGTGACCAGCATTTTGAAAGCCTCGGCAGCCGTTGAGTTTTGACCGGCCGAACCGATGGTTGACGGCACCATGAGTGCAAAGCCACCGATAAGCAGCGCCACCACGGTGAGCGGAATGCTCTCGATTGCTGCCAAGCCCTTTTGAAAGATAATCGAGGCGCTGCCGCTAAGCAGCCCATAGGAGAGCCCGAAAATGCCCAGCGCTAAAAGGCCCGTGGTTGCCGAGTGCGATTGGCTGAAAGTTAGCAACAACCCGACGCCAAAGCTAGCGGCGGCGCGAGCCGCCAAGGGAATTCTCGGAGTCTGAGTGATCTGCATCTAACTACTGTTTCATATTCATGAAGCGAGAGTATTGACCCTGGAACCCAACGGTGACCGTGCCGGTTGGACCCGAGCGCTGCTTTGCCAGAATGATGTCTGCCTCGCCATTGCGCGGGTGGTCTTTTTCACCGATGCCTTCGCGGTGCAACAGGATGACGACGTCGGCGTCTTGCTCAAGCGAGCCCGATTCGCGAAGGTGCGAAATCTCGGGCTTTTTGTCTTTGGTTTGTTCGGCTTGACGGTTTAGCTGCGACAGCGCAATCACCGGCACTTGCAACTCTTTTGCCAATAGTTTCAGCGCTCGAGAGAACTCGCTCACCTCTTGCTGGCGAGACTCCACCTTCTTGCCTGATGTCATCAACTGGATGTAGTCGATGACGATCATCTTTAGGCCAACGCGCTGTGCCAATCGACGGCACTTGGCTCGAATCTCAACCAGCGTGAGGTTTGGGCTGTCATCAATAAACAGGGGAGCGTCATTGATTTGACCGCGAACTTGGGCTAGGCGCGACCATTCGGCGTCGCCGATGGTGCCTTTTCGCATGCTCTGCAGATAAATGCCAGACTCGGCCGAAAGCATTCGCATTGCGATTTCGGCACGACCCATTTCTAGTGAGAAGAAGATGGTTGGCTTATTGGCCTTTAGCGCCGCATGACGAGCAAAGTCGAGGGCGATGGTCGACTTTCCGACTGCCGGTCTAGCGGCCACGATGATCAGCTGGCCCGGGTGAAAGCCGTGGGTTAGCTCATCAAGCTCGATAAAGCCGGTTGGCACACCAACCATCTCGCCGCCGCGCTTTTGAGCCGACTCAATCTCGTTGATGGCGGCCTCGATCGAGACGCTCAAACCGACATAGTCTTCGGTGGTGTTGCCAACACCCACCGAATAAACCTCGGATTGGGCTTCGTTGACCAGGTCTTCTACGTCGCCTTCGTTGGCATAGCCAAGTTGAGCAATCTTGGTGCCAACCTCAACCAAACGGCGAAGAGTTGCCTTCTCTTGCACGATCTTGGCATAGTAGGCCGCGTTGGCAGCGGTAGGCACGATTGAGGTTAGGGTGTGCAGGTAATCTGCCGAACCAGCCTTGACCAGGTTGCCCTGCTTCATCAGCTCGTCGGTAACGGTGATCACGTCAATTGGCTCACCCTTGCCAAATAGTGTGGCAATGGCCTCAAAAATCAGCTCGTGCTTTGGCGCATAGAAGTCGCCACCTTTTACGTTTTCAAAGACTTCGGCGCAGGCCTCTTGCGACAGTAGCATGCCGCCGATGGCGCTCTGTTCGGCCAGCATGTCATTAGGCAGCATTCGCTCGCTCGGGCGGCTCGCCTGATCGATCATCGACATAAAGACTCCTAAATTACGCGCTACCTATGAAGGTACCTGTCTATCAAACAGGTCGGACATCGAAGTTCCAAACCTGCCTGTGGATAACTTTGTGGACAACACGCCGGACACGCCCGAAAAACTGTTAGCAACTTGTGGATAAGCCTGTGTAGCAATTGTGGAATTATCGAGAAATACCTGTAACTACAGGGGTTCTAGCCTGTGGATAAGTATTAACACTCAACCCTAAACCTTCACCTCAAGGTTGTGGATAACGCTGTGAAATGCGAGGTTTTCCACAGGTGTAAAACGCGGTTAAAGCAAAACGGGCCGCCCGAAGGCGACCCGTTTCACGTGAAACTTTTGTAAAGCTCGAGCCTTACTTCTTGCCAACTACCTGAAGGGTGATGGTTGCCACTACGTCGCCGTGCAGACGAACGGTAGCTAGGTGCTCACCAGCAACCTTGATAGGTGCAACGAATGCAATCTTGCGCTTGTCTAGCTCGCCTAGGCCAGCGGCTGCAACTGCAGCTGCGACATCAGCGGTCTTGACGGCACCGAATAGACGGCCGCCCTGGCCAGCCTTGACGATAAGTCGAACTGACTTAGCCTCAAGTGCAGCCTTTAGAGCGTGTGCGTCTTCAACGGTTGCTAGGGCACGAGCGTCGCGAGCAGCCTTGATTGACTCAATCTGCTTCTCGCCACCCTTGCTCCATAGAACAGCAAAGCCACGTGGCAATAGGTAGTTACGAGCGAAGCCGTCCTTTACCTCAACAACGTCGCCTGCAGAGCCGAGGCCTGAAACCTCATTGGTCAGAATTAGCTTTGACATGTGATTTCTCCTTAGCGGCCAGCGCCTGCGTATGGCATTAGAGCCATTTCGCGAGCGTTCTTAACGGCACGTGCGATGAGGCGCTGTTCCTGAACAGAAACACCGGTGATGCGACGGGCGCGGATCTTGCCGCGGTCCGAAACGAACTTGCGTAGGGTTGCGACATCCTTGTAGTCGATAACGCCAACCTTGATTGCCTTAGCCGGAACGTCCTTGAGGTTCTTTCCGTTGCGCTTTGGCTTCTTGCTGTTGCGAGGATCGCTCTTTGCAGCCATGATTTCTCCTAAATATTTTCTAAAGTCGAGTGATTAGAACGGGGTGTCGTCGCCGCCAGCAGCGGTTCCTGGGTTTGCCCATGCGTCATCGGCAGGCTTCGAAGAGCCCTTCGAGACTGCAGGAGCATCGCCCCACGGGTCGCCAGCAACTGCACCTGCGCCTGCGCCAGCCTCGCGAGCACGACGAGATACTGACGCGGTTGCATAACGCAACGACGGGCCGATCTCTTCGATCTCGAGCTCTAGAGAGGCGCGAGCCTCTCCCTGAGCAGACTGGTAAGCAGAAGGTGCCTTTAGGCGACCGGTGACAACTACGCGTGAGCCCTTGGTGAGTGACTGAGCAACATTCTCAGCAACTTCACGCCAGGCGGTGCAGCGAACCCATACGGTTTCGCCATCTTCCCAAGCAGAGGTCTGACGGTTGAAGGTGCGCGGGGTTGAACCCACACGAACGCTCACAACAGCGACTCCACCCTGGGTGTAGCGCAGTTCAGGATCGTCGGCTAGATTGCCGACAATCGTGACGTTGACTTCCCCGGCCATAATTCTTTACTCGGCCTTCTTGGTCTTTGGAGCAGCCTTAGCTGCCGGTGCCTTCTTAGCCGGTGCCTTTTCGGCAGCAGCCTCATCGGCTGAAACCTCAGGAACCTCAACAGGCTTGATGTTTACGACGGCCTCGTCAGCGCGTAGCACCTTGGTGCGAAGTACGGCTTCTGAAAGCTTTAGCTGACGGTCAAGCTCAACAACTGCAGCCGAAGTAGCAGTCATGTTAACGACGGCGTAAACACCCTCGTTGTTCTTCTTGATTTCGTAAGCCAAGCGGCGACGGCCCCAGATGTCTACGTTATCTACAGTGCCTTCAGCATTGCGGATTACGTTTAGGAACTTGTCTAGGGATGGAGCAACGGTGCGTTCATCGATGGTTGGATCGAGAATTACCATGAGCTCATACTTATGCATAACTAACCCACCTCCTTTGGACTAGAGCGGCCACGGACTTTCCGTGACAGGAGGGTCTTGCATAGTTGACTGCACATTGTGCAATCGGTTTTGTTGCAGATTGCGAGACAGGGCTCGCGCAACCTTTCCAGCCTACCTGCTTTGCCACCAGTGAAGCAAGCGCTTTGTGGCTTCTTCAGGGCCGAGCGGCCCTTCTTCGAGGCGCAGTTCCATCAAAAACTTGTATGCCTCTCCCACCTCGCGTGACGGCTTGAGGTCAAGCACCTGCATGATCTCTTCACCAGTAAGGTCGGGCCGAAGCGCATTTAGCTCTTCTTCTTCCATGATTTTGACGATTCGCTGCTCCAAATCGTCATAGGCGTGGGCCAAGCGATCGGCCTTGCGCTTGTTTCTTGTGGTCACATCGGCGCGGGTCAGGGCGTGCAAACGAAGCAACTGGTCACCAGCGTCTCGCACATAGCGGCGAATCGCCGAGTCGGTCCAGGCCTGGTCGCTATAGCCAAAGAAGCGCAGATGCAGCTCAATCAGACGGGACACCGCCTTGGTGCTGTCGTTGTCAAACTTAAGTGCCTTCATGCGCTTGCTAGCCAACTTGGCGCCGACCAAATCGTGGTGATAGAAAGACACCGCGCCACCTGGCTCTAACCGGCGCGTGGCTGGCTTGCCGCAGTCGTGCATCAGGGCCGCAAACCGCAGGATGAAGTCGGCCTCGAGACCGTAGTCCTTTTCATAATCGATGGCTTGCTCGACCACTGTCAGGGTGTGCTGGTAGACATCCTTGTGGTGGTGGTGTTCGTCGGTCTCTAGCTTCAGCGCCGGCAACTCTGGCAGCACATGTCCTGCCAGCCCGCTGTCGACAAGGGCTTCAAGACCCTTTCTAGGATGACTTCCAAGCATCAGCTTTACCAGTTCGGCCTGAACGCGCTCGGCACTTATGATTTCGATGCGATCGGCCATTGCAGTCATGGCTTCAAAGGTTGCCGGTTCAATCTCAAAGCCCAGTTGCGAGGCAAACCGAGCACCGCGCATCATGCGCAACGGGTCATCGCTGAATGAATCTTCGGGCCTGCCAGGGGTGCGCAGCACGCCATCGAGCAGGTCTTTCAACCCCTGAAAGGGGTCGACAAAAATTTTTTCGGGCAGCCTAAGGGCCATCGAGTTAACGGTGAAATCCCGTCGAAACAGGTCTTCATTCAGGTCGGTGCCAAACGCCACCTCTGGTTTGCGACTGTCAATTTCATACTTATCAGCACGATATGTGGTGATTTCTACGGTGTCATCGCCAATGCGAGCGCCGATGGTGCCAAAGGCTCGGCCGATATCCCAGTGAGCGTCAACATGTGGCTTCAAAATTGCGAGGGTTTCGTCGGGGGTGGCCGATGTGGTGAAGTCAAGGTCCGGTGACTTTCTTCCCAAAAAGGCGTCGCGCACCGGGCCGCCAACCAGCGAGATCTCGTGACCTGCCTCGGTAAAAATGCGTCCGAGGGTAACAAAAAGCGGCGAATCGGTGATTCGCTCGAGGTTTGCTAGTGCTTCGGCCGTTGTCTGCATCGGTTCAATCGTGCCACAGTTGCTTGCTCTTTTTCAGTGACCTCTCAGGGTTGACGGTTTAGAGTTGCCTTTATGAATGCCAAGCGACCTGCTCGCCACCTAACGAGGGTTGAAGAGACCTCATCCGGTGGATTTGTGCTCGCCGCAGATGGCAGCCCAAGGGTTGCTTTGATCGGTCGGTTGAATCGTGCCGGGCGAATCGACTGGTGTGTGCCCAAGGGGCACCCCGAGGGCCAAGAGACTCTCGAGCAGGCGGCGGTGCGTGAAATCGCCGAGGAGACCGGTCTTGAAGCCGAGGTGTTGACCAGTTTGGGCGACATTTTTTATGAATTTTCGGCCGGTTCAAAGCTGATCGCCAAGACCGTGCACCACTTTTTGATGCGCCAGACCGGTGGTGGCCTCACCGTTGAAAATGACCCGCAGCATGAGGCGGTTGACGTTCAGTGGTTTGACATCGACACTCTTGACCAGACGCTGGCCCACGAAAACGAACGGATGATGGCCCGAGGCGTGCAGGAATGGCTGGCCCGTAAGTGATTGCAAAGGCCAAGGTTTTCGGTTTTATTTCGGCTGGGATGGCCTCAGCGGCGTTAGCCGCTTCGATTTTTTTGCCAAATGTCGCCTACGCCAGCTCATCTGGCCATGTGCCTAGCGCGCTTCCGACCGATATTCCAAGCGTCAAAATCCTCACCGGTTCTGATATCAACCTGGTGTCTAGTGAGTCGAAGGTTCCGGTTCGCATTCAAAACGACTTCGACTCAGACATACGGGTTCAGGTGCATATGCTGCCGAATAATGCGCGAGTAAGCGTGCCTCAGGCCGTTGAGGTTGTGGTTCCGGCCAATTCGGGCATTAACGCCCAGGTTCCGGTGAAGGCGATCGGCAACGGTGATGTTGCGCTCACCGTTTGGCTAACCAGTTTTTCGGGTGTTCGCCTCACCGCCGACTCGGTGTTGAAGATGAATGTTAACGCCGGCCTCGAACTGATGATGACGATCGTGTTTGGTGTTGGCGTCTTGCTTTTGGGCACCGTCGGTGTGCTTCGAACCCGAGCTAAGTTGCGCCGCAAGGCAAGAGCAGAGGCCATAGCTCAATGAGCATCGCAAGATCGTCTATGTTGATGGCAAGC
>CAIPNT010000174.1 GCA_903866485.1 uncultured Micrococcales bacterium
AAAAAACATCTAAACCAAAAAGAGGGAGCCCAATGGGCTCCCTCTTTTGTTTGGCCACAATACTTGAGGCCCAAATCTGCTTTAGGTGTTGCTTACTCGATAGACGTCATAGACCGCATCGATGCGTCGCACGGCGTTCAGCAGGTGTTCGAGCACACCGGCATCCCCCATTTCAAAAACGAAACGGCTCAGAGCCACTCGGTCAGACCTAGTTGAAACCGATGCAGACAAAATGTTGACATGGTGCTCAGAAAGCACTCTGGTCACGTCAGAAAGCAAACCAGAACGGTCTAGGGCTTCGATTTGAATCTGCACCAAGAACAGGCTCTTGTTGGTTGGTGCCCAACTTACATCCATGAGGCGTTCGGGTTGCTGCTTCAGCTCTTCGACGTTCTTGCAGTCTTCGCGGTGCACCGAAACACCAGATCCGCGGGTCACGAAGCCAATGATTGGGTCGCCAGGCACCGGGGTGCAGCATCGCGCGAGTTTTGCCATGACATCGGCGTCGCCCTTAACCAAGACTCCGCTGTCGTTGCTGCGCTGCCGGTTGACGCTTCGAGCCTGGGTAGGCAGCTGAAATTGGTGATCTTCATTGTCTTCTTCAACCACGAGAGCGGCAGTGAGTTTTTCAACCACCGATTGCGCCGAAATGTGGTTGTCACCGATAGCGGCATAGAGCCCGGCAACGTCTGGAAAGCGCAGTTCACCGGCAAGTTTAACCAAAACATCTGCCGACATCAGGCGCTGCAGCGGAAGGTTCTGCTTGCGCATCGCCTTGGCCAACAGGTCTTTGCCATGCTCGATCGAGTCTTCTTTGCGCTCTTCGGCAAACCACTGCTTAATCTTGGCTCGGGCTCTAGGCGAGGCAACAAAGTTCAACCAGTCTTTCGATGGGCTGGCGTCCTGTGACTTGCTGGTGAAAATTTCTACTACGTCACCAGACTGCAGTTTGGTCTCCAGCGGAACTAGTCGGCCGTTTACCTTAGCGCCCATGGTTCGGTGACCAACCTCGGTGTGAACTGCGTAGGCGAAGTCGACTGGTGTCGCTCCCCCGCTAAGTCCGATGACCTTGCCCTTTGGAGTGAAGACATAGACCTCTTTCGCGCCAATTTCGAAGCGCAGCGAGTCGAGAAATTCGCTCGGGTCTTGGGTTTCAGCCTGCCAGTCGGTCAGGTGCTTAAGCCAAGCCAGGTCTTCTTCTTTGGTCTCGGTCGACTTGCCGATCTGCTCTTTATACTTCCAGTGAGCGGCAACGCCGTATTCGGCTCGCTGGTGCATCTCGAAGGTGCGAATCTGAATCTCAACCGGGCGTCCCTGAGGGCCCATTACGGTGGTGTGAAGTGACTGATAAAGGTTGAACTTTGGCATCGCAATGTAGTCTTTGAAGCGTCCTGGCACCGGATTCCACCGGGCGTGAATCGCGCCTAGCACGGCATAGCAATCTTTGACTTCGTTTACCAATACTCGAATGCCAACTAGGTCGTAGATGTCGTCGAACTCGCGCCCGCGCACCACCATCTTTTGGTAGATGCTGTAATACTGCTTTGGGCGACCGGCAACCTTGCCTTTGATGCGGTTTTGGTGCAGATCTTCTTCGATTGACTCAATCACACTCTCGATAAACTCAGCCCGCTTTGGCGTGCGTTGTTTAACCAGATTGACAATTTCTTCGTAGACCTTTGGGTATAGCACCGAAAAAGAGATGTCTTCTAACTCCCACTTGATGGTGTTGATGCCTAGGCGGTGAGCTAGTGGTGCATAGATTTCTAGGGTTTCCTGAGCCTTGCGGCGAGCCGATTCTTCAGAAACAAAACCCCAGGTGCGGGCGTTGTGCAAGCGGTCGGCGAGCTTGATCACCAAGACACGGATGTCTTTTGACATGGCAACGACCATCTTGCGAACAGTTTCAGCCTGCGCGTTGTCGCCAAACTTGACCTTGTCTAGCTTGGTAACGCCGTCAACTAGCATGGCCACCTCATCGCCAAAGTCGGCGCGAAGTTGGTCTAGCGAATAGTCGGTGTCTTCAACCGTGTCGTGCAGCAGTGCGGCGGCTAGGGTAACCGGACCAATTCCCAACTCGGCAAGGATGCGCGTCACCTCAAGCGGGTGGGTGATATAGGGCTCACCGGAGCGTCGCAGCTGAGGTCGATGTGCCTGTTCGGCGACCATGAAGGCTCGCTCGATGATGCTGAGGTCGGCCTTAGGGTGGTTTAGCTTGGCTAGTCGAATGATCTCGGCAACTTCGGCCGCATAGGGGCCAGACCGCGCAAACAGCCTCGGAAGTCGGTTTCGCAATCCGGCTATGCTGCCGGTTGGGGTTAGATCACTCAAGGATGGGCCAAACCTTTTCTAATGATTAGCCAAACCAAAGAGGCTTAGGCGTTGGCCAAAACCTTTTGCTCTGCCTTGGCATACTTCTCTTCGCCTTCACGCAGCTTCGAATAGATAGGAGCGGCGATGAACAGCGTCGAATAGGTGCCCACGATGATGCCGATGAACAGCGCCAATGAGATGTCGCGCAGGGTGCCAGCACCCAGAAGGGTTGCGCCGATGAACAAGATGGATGCAACCGGAAGAACTGCTACCACCGAGGTGTTGATCGAGCGCACCAGGGTTTGGTTGATTGCCAGGTTAACCTGCTTGCGGAAGGTGGTCGTCTCACTGAACTCCACCTCCAAGGTGTTCTCACGAATCTTGTCGAACACAACGACTGTGTCATAGAGCGAATAACCGAGGATGGTCAAGAAACCGATAACTGCCGCAGGGGTCACCTCGAAGCCGAGTGCTCCATAGATTCCTGCGGTGATGATCAAGTCGTGAAGCAGTGCAAGTACGGCGGCGGCAGACATTTTGAGGGTGCGGAAGTAAATCGCCATCAAGACCGCCGCCAGGATGATGAAGACAACCAGACCGCTAAGTGCCTTGCTGGTAACGTCGGCACCCCAGTTGGCACCGATGAACGAGCTAGCAACAGAAGAACTCTTTACGTTGTATGCCTTGGCAAGAGCTAGGCGAACGTCTTCAGACTTTAGGTCGGTCAACTGAGTGGTTTGAACGCGAATGCTGTCGGTTCCGACGTTGGTAACCTGAGGCTCCTCGTTTGGTGCCACGCTGTGCACCGCGTCGACCGCAATCTGCTGAGACTGGCTAGAGACTCCAGAGACCCTAAACTCAGAGCCACCGCGAAACTCGATTCCGAAGTTGAAGCCACCGCGCAGGATCGGCAGAACGATGGCCAACAGCACCATTACGCCGGCGATTGCCAGCCAGGTCTTGCGTCGACCAACAAAGTCGAATGAGCGCTTGCCGGTATAAAGGTCGTTACCAAAATCACTGA
>CAIPNT010000175.1 GCA_903866485.1 uncultured Micrococcales bacterium
CCACCAAAAGAACCAGGTTTTGGCGAATATCGCCCAGTTGTTGACCGAGCGCGCCGCCGAAATCTTGGCCGCAAACTCCATCGACCTGCAAAACGGCATTTCAAATTCAATGACCGAAGCCCTGCAAGACCGACTTCGTCTTGACGAGACGCGCATCCAAGCAATCGCCGACGCCGCAACCAAGATCATTGGCCTGCCAGACCCAATCGGTGATGTCATCCGTGGCATGTCTTTGCCTAACGCCCTGAAACTGACCCAGATTCGTGTGCCGCTTGGCGTTGTCGGTGTCATCTATGAGGCGCGACCAAATGTAACCATCGACATAGCGGTTTTGGCCATCAAGAGTGGCAACGCGGTTGTGCTGCGCGGGGGTAGTGCTGCACTAAACACCAACGCCGTTCTGGTTCACCTGTTGCAAGATTCGCTTGCCATGGCCGGCCTTAACCCGGATGCCGTTCAGACGGTCGACCCATTCGGTCGCGATGGGGCTGTTGAGATGATGCGTGCCGTTGGTCTGATCGATGTCTTGATTCCTCGCGGCGGTGCCGGTCTAATTCAACAGGTGGTGCAAGAAGCTAAGGTGCCAACCATTCAAACCGGTGACGGAGTGGTGCACATCTTTATCGATGAAACCGCGCGCGTCGACTGGGCGGTCGACATCGCGTTAAACGCAAAGGTTCAGCGACCTAGTGTTTGCAACGCTGTAGAAACGCTGTTGGTGCACGAGAGGGCCGTTGAACGCGTGTTGCCGGCCGTGCTAGACAAGCTGGCCGAGTCTGGCGTAACCATCCATGGCGATCAGGTCACGCAAGACAATTTCTTCGCCGCGGTGCCTGCAACCGAAGAATCTTGGTCAACCGAATATCACGACCTCGAGTTGTCGGTGAAGGTTGTTTCAGGCCTAGATGAGGCACTTGAGCACATCTCACGCTATTCAACCAAGCACACCGAAGCAATCATCACCGAGAATGTTGAAAATGCCGAACGCTTCTTGAACGAGGTAGATTCCTCAACCGTTATGGTGAATGCTTCGACCCGCTTCACCGATGGAGGCGAGTTTGGCTTTGGTGCCGAGGTCGGCATTTCAACTCAAAAGCTTCACGCTCGCGGGCCGATGGGGCTGCAAGAACTTACCAGCACCAAGTGGCTGGTTCGTGGCAACGGCCAGGTTCGCGACTAGTTCGCGCCAATCTGAGTTATTCTTTAGATAAGTTTTTAGGAGAAAAAATGATCATTGCAGAAGCTGGCGTTCAGATGCCGTTTCCTACCGTAATTTTCGGTGTTATTGCCATCTCGACTTTCATCCTGCTTGGTTTGATTACCTTTTCATACCGTGACGTAGCAAACCGTCACGACCACAAGGCAAACAACAACCACTCGAACCACTAATCCTGGCCGAGTGACCGGCATGGGCAAGCTCAGACTAGGGGTCATGGGCGGCACGTTTGACCCAATTCACAACGGTCACCTTGTCGCAGCCAGTGAAGTGGCTTCGGCCTTTCAACTGGATGAAGTGCTGTTTGTTCCAACCGGTCAGCCTTGGCAAAAGTCTCAGGTCACCAAAACCTCCGACCGCTATCTGATGGCAGAGATAGCCACCGCGGCGAATCCGCGGTTCAAGGTCAGCACCGTCGACATCGAACGCAGCGGTCCAACCTACACTGTTGATACTCTTCGCGACCTTCGGGCCAATTTTCCGGATGCCGAACTCTTTTTCATCACGGGAGCCGACGCAGTCACTGCAATGGGCTCGTGGAAGGACGCCACTGAGCTGTGGGGTCTAGCAAGGTTTGTTGCAGTAACTCGCCCTGGTCACAAGTTAGACCTACCTTCGGCACCGGCCGGGGCTATTGAGGTACTTGAGATTCCGGCCTTGTCGATCTCGTCAACCGACATCAGAGACCGAGTTGCTGCTGGTAAGCCGATTTGGTATTTGGTGCCAGACGGAATCGTTCAGTTCATTGCAAAACACTCGCTTTATCGGAGCCAGTCATGACCGAGTCGCAGTTTTCAAGTCGCCGAGAGTTGCGCGAGGCTGAACGCCAAGGTTTGGTAGCTAAGCCGGAGCAGGTGTTTGACCTGCCAACCGGCGCAATCGATCTTCCTGAGCAAGCAATTGCGGGAGTAGATTCGATGCTCACTCGCAAAAAAGTTCGCGAGATGGAGCGTGCCGGTTTGCTTGATCCTCTTACCGGAGCGATCAAACAGGTAGATTCTGTCGATGAGTCGTCTGTTGTGGCTAACTCTGCCTCAAAGCTCTATGAGCCGGTGCTCGCAGAATCGGAAGAGCCGATGACCAGCGAAATTTCATTGGTTCAGCAATCTTTTTTGACCTACGCGCGCGAAGATGCAGTTGAGCCCAGCAAGCCAGCTAAGGCAAATTCAAATTTTGTTGCGCCACCCGAGTTTGACTTCGGCGCCCTGGTGGTCGAGCCAAGGCGCTTTGGTCGCCGCGGCATCATCATTATCGGCCTGATTGCGCTGGTTTTAGGCTGCGCCACCTCTGCAGCGTTTATGCTTGGTATCTTCAAGTAAAACTAAGGAAAACGTGACTGCAACCCCTAAAGCCATCGAAGTAGCTAATCTCGCCGCCAACGCTGCTGCAGATAAACTCGCCGAAAACCTCGTTGCACTCGACGTAACAGCGGTCATGCCGCTGACCGACATCTTCTTGCTTGCCTCAGGGCGCACCGAGCGTCAGGTTGCGGCAATTGCAGACGGCATCGAAGAGAAGATGCTCGAGAACGGTTTCAAACTTTTGCACCGAGAGGGCAAGACCACAGGTCGTTGGATTTTGCTTGATTTTGGCGATGTTATCTGTCACGTGATGCATGAAGAAGACCGCATGTATTACTCGCTTGAGCGCCTCTACAGCGATCAACCGGTAGTCAAGTTGGATGTCGCCGCATAGTCGATTTATGTTGTAAACTCGTTCTGTTGCCTCGGCAACGTTCGGGCCCGTGGCGCAGCTGGTAGCGCACCTGCATGG
>CAIPNT010000176.1 GCA_903866485.1 uncultured Micrococcales bacterium
AAGGTCATCACCACGGTTTTGGCTCTGACTCTGCTGAACCCACACGTTTACTTGGACACCGTTATCTTGGTCGGTAGCATCGGTAACCAGTTCGGTGACAACAAGTGGTTCTTTGCGGCCGGGGCTTCTTTGGCGAGTGTGGTTTGGTTCACTACCGCGGGCTTTGGGGCTAAAGCGGCTTCGCGGCTGATGTCAAAACCGGTGTTCTGGCGGGTTCTCGACATCGTCATTGCCTGCGTCATGTTCGGCGTTGCTTTGACTTTGGCGACCTATAAGTTTTCTTAGCCTCGTAAACACCAGTACGGCAGCCGTGGTCGTGATCAGACCGCAAATTAGAACGGTGGCGCGAATGCCTATTGCACCCGCAGCCCAACCGATTATCGGTGAACCGAGGGGCGTGCCACCCATGAAAATCATCAGGTAGATTCCCATCACGCGCCCACGAAGATGAGCAGGTGTTGTGGTTTGCACGTAAGAGTTGGCGAAGATGAATGTGGTTAGTGCTACCGCTCCGGCAAACGGCAGAATTACAAGATATTGCACATAGTTTTGCGCGAAGGACAGCGTGGCCACCAACAATCCAAAGAGCATCGCGCCGATCATTATTCGTTTAGGGACCCTGGCGTTCTCGATTCTTGTTCCGACCAGGGCGGCAGTTAGGGTTCCTAGCGCCAAGATGCTGCCGGCACCGCCAAACTCTGCGGGACCCAGGTGAAACTCTTTGCGGGCCATGAGCGCATTGAAAATCTGAAAGTTCAGGCCAAATGTTGCGCCAAAGAACACTGTGACCATGACCAGGCGAATCTGAAGGTTTTCGCGCACGAAAGTGACGCCGTCCTTGATGGTGGCCGCTCTGTCTGGTTTTTGGGTGATGTGTAGCTCGTCAGGCCGAATGCGGTTTAGAGCGATGATGATGAACACATAAGACAGCGAGTTGACCAGAAACGACCAGCCGGTGCCGAACAGCAGAATCAAATAGCCCGAGAGAGCAGGGCCCACCATTCGGCCTATGTTGAAGTTTGTTGCGTTCAGGCTCACGGCGTTGGCTATGTCGGCCTTGCCAACCAACTCTGAGTTGAACGACGTGCGAATCGGAGCGTCGATGGCGCTGAAAATGCCGAAGATCAGGGCAAGGGCATAGACGTGCCAGGTCTGAACATTTCTTGTAATTACAAGAACTCCTAGTAAGCCGGAGGTTAGACCGCCGCCGAGGGCAGTGAACATTAGTAGCTTGCGCTTGTTGAAGCGGTCGGCGAGGGCGCCTCCCCACATGCTCAAGAAGATGGTTGGCAAGAACTGCAGACCTGTAACTATGCCGAGATCGGCGGCGCTGTTGTTGGTGAGCTCGAGAACGAGCCAGTCTTGGGCCACTCGCTGGGCCCAGGTGCCGATGTTGCTCACCACGCTGGCCGGGTAGAGAATTCTGAAGTTGCGATGTTTGAACGATCGCAGGGCTCCAGAGTTACTCACCTGCCCAATCTATCTTTAGGCTTGGGTGAATGAACGCCTATCTGCTCTTCGCCACGATTTACTTCACGGCGGCGGCCACACCCGGCGTAGACACCATGTCGCTTTTGAGCCGAACCCTCACGGCTGGCTGGAAAGCTGCCGTGCCTTATTCGATCGGGATCACGCTCGCCAAGATGATCATGGTTGGGGTCTCATACTTCGGGCTTTCGGCACTCATGGCTGCTAGCCCGCAAATCTTCTTTGCGCTCAAGGTAGTCGGCGCAGCTGTTTTGCTCTGGCGGGCATACAAGTCTTGGAACGCGGGTGTGGCAGGCATCGCAAACACTCGTGACGGCTTTTGGCCGGGCCTCGGCACGGCATTCGTTATTGGGGCAAGCAACCCAACCGCACTTATGTTCTACATGGCTGTCGTGCCACAAGTTAGCCGCGAAACCAGCGTCTTCGGCCTGGCCGGCATAGTGATTCTCGGTTTCGGCCTGGTTAGCGTCTTCTACATTGGGCTCGCCCAGCAGATTCGCGTTTGGATCAACCGCGGTGAAAATCAGCGACTGGTAAATCGAATCGTGGCGGGCATCTTTGTGACCCTCGCTGTAGTCGTCCTAGCGCGTTAGTAGGTACTCGTAAGACTCGTTGAGCAGTTCGGT
>CAIPNT010000177.1 GCA_903866485.1 uncultured Micrococcales bacterium
ACTTCGTGGCTAGCTCAACATACTGGGCAAGCATCCCGCTTGGAATATCGGTCTTAACCAACTTGGTTCCTGCGGCGGCAATCCCCTGAAAACGGGTCAAAACATTGGCCGGGTCGAATTGGCTCAAAATGGCCTGCTCGACCTCACGCTGACGCGCCATGCGGTCATAGTCGGTGGTGCTGTGACGACTGCGGGCGTACCACATCGCGTGATAGCCGTTCATGTGCTGTTGACCGACTTCGATCCATCCGGTTACATCAGAAAGGTCAAGCTTTTGACCACCGATTGGCAAGCGCTCTTTGACGTTGATGTCCACTCCGCCAAGCGCGTCAACCAGGCTGGCAAAGGCGGCCATGTCTACCATCACGTATGACTGAATTTTGAGTCCGGTGACATATTCGACCGCGTCGCGGGTGGCCTCAACGCCGGGGGTCGAACCGTGCTTCACTGCCTGTGGATAAAGGGTCGAGTGATTGTCGGTGGTGTCTTTATAGATCGCATTGATGAGGCAAACCTCGCCACAATCCCAACCATTTGGATAAACCTTCAGCATCGGAGAGCCAGGCACAAAACTCACGTGCTGCAGGTTGCGCGGAATTCCAATGTTGACCGCTTGACCCGTGGCGGCATCGATGCTGATGACCGAGATGCTATCTGGTCGAATGCCAAAGCGGTCGGCTGCCGAGTCGGCGCCCAACAGCATGATGTTGTAGCGGCCATCAACCGGTTGGGTCAAACCACTCTGGTTAAAGATCGCGCCGAGAGTGCTAGCCGAAACACCGGCAAGGTTGCCGGCATAGGCGATGGCCGAGGTGCCAAGCACACCGGCCAGCAGCATGGCAGTCAAGGTAATCCAGCGCTCGCGGTTATAGAGGCGACCAAGCTTCATGAGGCGCAGCGTGTCGAGACTCAAGACGGCATAGAGGATGGCGTAGCCGAATAGAACAACCGCCAAAACGGCATCGGCAACCGGCATCGAAATGATGCTGATGAGCCAACTCTTGTGAATCAGGGCAATCGCGATCAGCGCGATTAGCAGAACCCAAAAAGTCAGGGTTGCGACAATGCCAACCCGGGCAAACTTTCGGCTTCCGGCCAGCAGCTGAACCGAACCGGGAATCAACAGGTTTAGCGCGATCATCCACCAAGCGCGCTTATGCAACTGCTGTGGTGTGACTCGCTCAACCTTGCGGAATGGGCTTAGATTTGTGATTTTAGCTTCGCATTCTTCTCGGCCACCTGGTCTTTGAGCGACTGGCCATAAGCCAACATCGCCGCCGATAGCTGAGAGTCAAATGAACCGAGAATGCGAGCCGCCAATATTCCAGCGTTCTTCGCGCCATTGATCGAAACGGTTGCAACCGGGATGCCGGCCGGCATCTGAACGATTGACAGCAGTGAATCCATGCCGTCTAGTTTGGCCAATGCCACCGGAACACCGATGACCGGAAGAGTGGTGACCGAGGCAAGCATGCCGGGCAGGTGTGCGGCGCCGCCGGCGCCGGCGATGATCACTTTGAGACCGCGACCAGCGGCGGCCTTGCCCCATTCGATCATGCGCTCTGGGGTTCGGTGAGCAGAAAGCACCTCAACCTCATATTCGATGCCAAAGTCTTTTAGCGCCTGGGCGGCGTCTGACATGACCGACCAGTCAGAGTCTGAGCCCATGACCACTGCAACGGTTGCCGCACCGGCTGATTGGTTTGACATGCTTGGCTCCTTCGAATCTGACAACTTTGAAATTTTACCTTCGCAGTTGCTGTTATCCGCGTAGCAAAACGGCGGCGGCGCCTTTGGCTTCGGCGAGCGCAAAGTGAGCATCATCGGCGACAACGGTGACGTGACCCATCTTGCGACCGGCTCTGGCGCCCTTGCCGTAGGTGTGAATCTTGGCTTCTGGGTGCGCCGCTAGCGCACCTTGATAGGCCTGAACGAAATCGTTCTTGTCGTCAACGCCCAGCAGGTTAACCATCACCGAGTGTGCCGCGCGGGCATCGGTGGCGCCAAGTGGCAGGTCTAGCACAGCGCGAAGGTGCTGCTCAAATTGGCTGGTGACCGCACCCTCGATGCTGAAGTGACCCGAGTTGTGTGGGCGCATTGCCAGCTCATTGATCAGGATGCGACCGTCGCGAGCTTCAAACAACTCAACGGCCAAAACACCGGTAACGCCAAGGCCAACGGCCACAGTTTCGGCGATCTTGGCGGTGGCTTCAATGGTTTCGGCGCTTGCTTTTGGGGCTGGTGAAAGTACTATCGAGCACACGCCGTTTTCTTGGATGGTCTCGACCAGTGGCCAGGCTTTGAATTCTCCACTTGGGCGGCGCGCGCTCAACTGGGCAAGTTCGCGAACGAAATCGACTTTTTCTTCGGCCAATAGGCTGCCGCCATATTGAGTCAGGTTGGTTAGCCAGTCGATCGCGTCATCCGAGCTTCGCACCACACGCACACCCTTGCCGTCATAGCCGCCGATTGGGGTCTTCAAAATCGCGACGCCACCGTGGGTGTCGATGAAGGTCTGCAGTGCGTCGGCATCCTGAATCTCGGCCCAGGCTGGCATTGGCAAACCTAGTTCGCTGAGGCGCTTGCGCATCTTCAACTTGTTTTGGGCAAACTGCAGTGCCTTGCTAGGCGGCTGCACACTTACACCCTCTGACTCAAGCGCTTCAAGCACGGGTAACGGCACGTGCTCATGGTCAAAAGTGACTACGTCAACGGTCTTGGCAAATTCACGAACCACATCTAGGTGGTTGTAGTCGCCGACCATCGTTGCAGCCAGAGCAGCCGATGAGCCCTCGGCCTCGGCCAAAACCTTGATGTTGAGACCTAGGTTGATGGCCGGTGGGGTCATCATTCGAGCAAGCTGGCCGCCGCCAATCACACCAACAGAAACCATTGCAACCATCCTTTAGTCTTCGAGACCAGTTTAAGCCGAGAGGCGCTCTAGCTGAGCCACGAGCTTCTTGGCTCGAGGCAGCTTTGGCAACGCGATCACTTCGCCATCTCGAGTCACGATCTCGATTCTGCGACCCCTGCCGAGCTCAACCGCAGTGACCTGCGAAAAACTGACCTCTTGCCGCTTCTGCCCCATGAGACCTGAGCGAACCAAAACACCGCTGGTTGAGACCTCTACATAGGCGCTCAGATAGCGCAGCACCGGAATCAGCCAAAACAACAACACCAGCAAGGCGGATACCGCCAGCATCGTGTTGCTCATCCATGGTTCTGGAAGTCGGCCGTTATAAAACGACAGCACAAAGCAGCACGCGGCCAAAACCAAAAACGGAACGAAAAGTTTGGTTGGGCGTGGGCGCAATCGCCCTAGGCGACGGTTGGCGATGAAGTTTTGGCTCATGGGTTAATTGTGGCGCAGGTGAATGATGTCGCCAGCCGAAACAGAGGTGCGTGAGGCATCTGGTTCGGCTTCGATCACGATGCGACCCGTGGCATCGATGGCCACAGCCTTGCCATATAGCTCGGCTTCGGCCGGCATGATAACCCTCACGCGGCGACCAATCGAGCCGCAACGGTCGGTGACGGCTGCATGCAACCCGCTCTTGACGGCATCGCCGGCGGCTGCAACAAAGGCCGAATAGAGGCTGCGCAGTTCGCCCAGATATGCGGCCAAAATCTCGTCGTGACTCAAATCGGTGGCACCTTCAATGGCCATCGAAGTGGCAGTTTCAATGGGCAGCTCTCCCCTGCCCTGACGAATGTTGAGGCCGGCGCCAATCACCACGCCCGAAAGGTCAGGCAGCAGTTCACTAAGCACGCCCGAGATCTTTTGTTCAGAAACCAATATGTCGTTAGGCCACTTCACCGACACCAGATCGACCGGGATGAACCGTGACACGGCTCGAGCCATCGCCAAACCGGCCATCAGCGGCAGCCAACCATAAGCGTCGGGGTGCAACTTGGTTTGTGGCCTCAAGAGCACCGAGACAAAAAGCGAACTGCCGTCTGGGGCTAGCCATTCGCGCCCCGAGCGGCCACGGCCCGCGGTCTGAAAGCCGGCAACCAAAACCGAGAGGTCGGGGCGTTGACTGCCAGCTGCGATTAGGTCGGTGTTGGTCGAACCGGTCGACTCAACATAGTCCAGGCGGTTTACCAGTTGGCGGCTGAGCTCAAAATCCATGCTTCCAAGGCTAGTCGCTGTAGAAAGTTAACAGCGCTTTTCGCGGTTCATAGTGGCTAACCTTCAACGGTTTTGAGCGCTCGGCTGGGTAGAGTGAATGACATGGCTGAAGAAATGACCTACACCACCGCTATTCGTCTGAACCCGGACATTGCCACCACGGCGGGCAAGCTCGAAGATATGCGCAACCGCTATCACCAGGCAGTGCACGCAAGTGGCGAGGCGGCAATTGCCAAGCAGCACGCCAAGGGCAAGAAGACCGCCCGCGAGCGCATCGAGATGCTGCTAGACCCGGGCTCTTTTGTCGAACTAGACGAGTTTGTTCGTCACCGTTCTACCGCGTTCGGAATGGACAAGAACCGCCCTTACGGTGACGCAGTAGTGACCGGTGTTGGCACCATCCATGGTCGTCAGGTTGCGCTCTTCTCACAGGACTTCACCATCTTCGGCGGCTCACTCGGTGAGGCCGCCGGAAACAAGATCATCAAGGTCATGGATCTAGCCATCGCAACCGGTGTGCCAATCATCGGAATTCTTGACTCGGGAGGCGCCCGCATTCAAGAGGGTGTGGTGGCTCTCGGTAAATACGGCGAAATCTTCAAACGCAACACCATGGCGTCTGGTGTCATCCCGCAAATTTCAATCATCATGGGCCCAGCCGCGGGTGGAGCCGTTTATTCACCGGCACTAACCGACTTTGTGATCATGGTCGACAAGACCTCAAACATGTTTGTCACCGGACCTGACGTGATCAAGGCCGTCACCGGTGAAGACGTTGGCATGGAAGAGCTCGGTGGAGCTCGCACCCACAACCAAACCTCCGGCGTTGCCCACTATTTGGCCGAGGATGAAGTCGACGCGATTGACTACGCGCGCTCACTGCTTAGCTACCTTCCAGAAAACAACCTCGCTGAAACTGTTGTTTATGCGGCCGAGGGCGAGCTTGAAATCACGGATGAAGACCAAAAGCTCAACACCATCATCCCCGACTCACCAAACCAGCCTTATGACATGCGCACCGTAATCGAGTCGATTGTCGATGGCAACGAGTTTCTTGAGGTTCAGCCGTTGTTCGCACCAAACATCCTGATTGGTTTTGCTCGCGTTGACGGTCGCAGCGTCGGCATCATCGCCAACCAGCCCCAGCAGATGGCTGGCACCCTCAACATTGAGGCCGGCGAGAAGGCTGCCCGTTTCGTTCGCTTCTGCGACGCATTCTCGATTCCGATCATCACCCTGGTTGATGTTCCTGGCTACTTGCCTGGCACCGACCAGGAGTGGGCCGGTGTTATTCGCCGCGGCGCCAAGTTACTTTACGCTTACGCCGAAGCGACGGTGCCACTGGTCACCGTCATCACCCGCAAGGCTTATGGAGGCGCATACATCGTTATGGGCTCAAAGCAGCTCGGCGCCGACATCAACCTGGCTTGGCCAACCGCCGAAATCGCCGTTATGGGCGGTCAGGGTGCTATCAACATCCTCTATCGCAACGAAATCAAGGCGGCCGAAGAAGCCGGTCAGGATGTCGCCGCGGTGCGCGCCCGACTAGCAGCGGAATACACCTACAACGTGGCCAGCCCATTCTTGGCCGCCGAGCGCGGTGAACTAGATGGCATCATCGAGCCGGCAGCAACCCGCATCCAGGTCATCAAGGCCTTGCGCGCGCTTCGCACAAAGCGTTCGAGCCTGCCGCCAAAGAAGCACGGAAACATTCCACTGTAATGAGTGGCAACCACGCGGCCGAAGCCGGCAAAGAACAAAACCTGCAGGATGCCCTGCGGGTGGTTCGCGGCGCCCCGAGTGCCGAAGAATTGGCAACCGTGATTGCTGTTCTGGCTGCGGCCAACGCGGAGGCCGAGGCATCGGCGAGCGGTTTAGAGCGCAAGCTAACTTCGACTTGGTCGAGAAATGCTGCCGTGATGCGCCCTACGATTGTGCCGGGGCCAGGGCAATGGCGTGCC
>CAIPNT010000178.1 GCA_903866485.1 uncultured Micrococcales bacterium
AGAAGGGTAGATTTTCCGCCACCGGTTGGCCCCTGAATAGAAACCATGTCGCCGGCCGAAATCTCAAGCGAAACCGAATCTAAGGCCTTCACCAGGCCTCGTTTTTGTTTATAGGTCTTGCTGACAGATTCGAGTTTGTAAATGGGTGCCATTTCTGCTGTGGTCATGTTAGGCAACGCTCCTTAGTGCTTCAGATGGGCTTAGTTTTGCGGCGCGAAGACCGCCAAAGGCGCCGGCAAGCAGCCCGCCAAGAACAGCAAAGCCGATGGCCACCAGGATGATATCGAGCGATACCGTGGCGTTTAGCACAACGTTGATGCCGGCCGAAGCGGCGCGTCGACCGAAGCCACCGCCACCGCCACCGCCGAAGCCACCGCCAGGGCCAAACCCTCCGCCACCGGCAAACCGGCTAGCAAAACTGTTTGGTTGGGCAAGCGAGGCCGAGAGGCTCGGTGCGGCGCTGTTGATGCCCCAGATGCCTAGAAGTCCGAGTGCCACGCCAAGAACGCCACCACCCAAACCGGTGACCAAAGATTCGCCGATAACCTGACGCACAATGCGACCAGACTTCCAGCCGATAGCCTTCAGTGTGCCAAATTCACGAGTGCGACGGGTAACGCCAGAAGTTGTAAACAGGATCGAGCTGGCAAATGCCACCAGCAGAACGATGATAGACAGCCAAACGCCTAGGTTGCCGATGAGGCTAGATGCCGTTGACAGTGAACCGCTAACCGTTGAGGCCAGGTCAGCCGAGGTGTTTACGGTGGCACCTGGAAGGGCCTTGGTGATTGCCGATTTAACATCGTTGATGCGATCGGCCGAGGCCGCCGAAACATAGATGTTAGTGACCGCACCAGGGTTGGTTGAAAGTTTTTGGGCCACGGCGATTGGAATGTAGACATTCGAATCTGTGGTTGCCTGCGACGATGCCGAAGTTACGATTCCAACAACTTTGAATTCGGTGGAGGCAATTTTTAAAGTCGAACCAAGTGCGAGCTTCGCGGTGGATGCATAAGAGCTATCGAGAACGGCAACATTTGCATTTGCGTCAGTCGAATCAAGCAAACGGCCGCTGCTCAATTTGGTCGAAGTCATCGGTCCAACCTTGCTTGCGCCACCGTCGATTCCCTCAACGGTGAAGGTATCGACTCCGAATGAGCTGCCGCTTTGCCTAAAGCCGCCTGCACCGAAGCCAGGTGTGTTGCCAGTCTGGGCACCTGATTTGCCCGAAAAGCCCTGACCACCCGAGGCAGGGCCGCCCGAGTTGGCTCCAGTGCCAGTCTGGGTGAAGGTTGGAAGCTTGCCGCTGAAAGTGATGCTGGTGAGTTTTAGAGTTGCGGTCGACTTAGCAACCCCTGAGATCGCGGCAACGGTGGCAACCTGTGCGTCTGTCAGGGTTGCACTGCCACCGGTCACGCGAAGACGTGAAAGGTTGAATGCTTGGCTCTTGCCTGTGGTGCCAGTGCCGCCGCCGAGGTTGAATCGCTGGCCAAAACCACCGGTTGGCATCGACTCAGCTTTGGTAACACTGATGTCGGTGCCAATGCCATACATGCTGCTCAAAACCTTGTCTTGGGCAGTGTGAATGCCGGCCGAAACCGAGTTGACCACAACCACCAGCGCGATGGCTACGGCTAGTCCTGTGGCTATCAGCAGCGACTGCTTGAAACGCTTGGTGAGTTCACGGCGAAGGTAGGTAAAGAACATAGGCACCTCAAATTAGTTGGCTAGCTGTTATTGCAACTCTGCCCCTCGAGTTTGGCAATGTGCCTCAAAAAGGCTGTGAAAAGTCTGAGAGTAAAAAAATGCTCGACTGGCGGTCATTCACATGATGTGGCATAATCGACAGGTTGCAAAAAACGGTCCCATCGTTTAGCGGCCTAGGACACCGCCCTCTCACGGCGGCAGCAGGGGTTCAAATCCCCTTGGGATCACGATTACCTCTCTCGATGCTTTGTCTCGGGAGAGGTTTTCTCTTATCCCGGTTAGTCGGGTTGGGTGGCTCTGCGCAGTCGCGTTATGCCGGCGAAAATCACGATCAAGAACACCGGAATCAGTGCCGCCAGGTTTAGCCCTAGAAACATGAAGGCGGCGAGAATCGAACCGGCCACCGCGCCACCGAAGGCACCCGAAAGGTTCATCAAAGAGTCGCTCAGCCCCTGAACGTTGGTCTTCTCTTCAACCGGAAGTGTGGCGGTCAAGAGAGCTGCGCCACCCACGGTGGATGCCGACCAGCCAAGACCAAGCAAGAACAGGCCGATGGTAACCGTGGTTCGATCATCCTGACCGAATCCGGCGATTGCCAGCGCAGAAACATAAATTAGCTGGCCAAGGATCACTGTCTGCACTCGACCAAGCTTGTCTGAAAGCCAACCGAAAACCGGCGAGAAGGCATACATGCCCGCGATGTGCAGGCTGATTGTGAAACCGACCACGACAAGGTCGAAGCCCATGCCCTTCATGTGAATCGGCGTCATCGACATAACCGAAACCATTACCATGTGGCTCAGTGCAATCGCACTGATTGCAAAAGCGGCCTTTGGGTAGCGCTTCAAGGTTGCAATGGCCGTTGCAAATGACGTCTTGCCCTTGACCTTTGCTGCATTTAGCTGCTTGGCAACCAATAGCGGGTCTGGGCGCAGCCCGAACCAGAAGACCGATGTTGCCGCAATCTGAGAGATGATCGTGAACAAAAACGGGCCGGTCATCGAAGGTAGCCCGAGTGCGTGACCAACGACTTCGCCCGGACCAAACATGTTCGGGCCAATGACGGCACCAAACGTTGTTGCCCAAACCACGACCGCTAGATCTCGGCCGGTCGAGCGGCTCGAGGGAAGGTCGGTTGCCGCGAATCGAGCCTGAAGGCCAACTGCCGAGCCGGCTCCGAGCAAGAACAGGGCAAGCAATAGCAGCGGGAAAATTTGCACGGCTGCAGCGGTGATCACCAGTGATGCTCCGGTGATGGCTAGGGCGGCTCCGGTGGCGAGAGATACCCGACGACCGCGGGCATATGCCAGACGAGCCAATGGAATGGCCCAGGTTGCGGCGCCGAGGGTGCTAAAGGTTGCCGCCGAACCGGCCCAGGATGGCGAGCCCGATAGGTGGGCGGCTAGCAACGAACCGATCGAGAGGGTAGAACCAAGCCCGAAACCAGATAGCACCTGCCCTGCGGTCAATACGCGGATGGTCTTTTTCTGTAGGAAATCAAGCCCTTTATCGCTCATC
>CAIPNT010000179.1 GCA_903866485.1 uncultured Micrococcales bacterium
TGATCGGGAGGCTGATCGCAAACGGCCGATTGCCGGTGCTTGCTGTTGATGCGGATGCGAATTCATGTCTGCACACCGTTCTCGGAGTGAAGGTTGAAAGCACTGTCGGCAGGATCCGCGAGGAGACCCGGACTGAGGCGTCCAAAGGCAAGGTCACCGGGATCGCGAAGCAGCAGATGCTTGAAATGAAAATAGCCGAATGCCTTGTCGAGGCGGATAATTTCGATCTCATCGCGATGGGCAGACCCGAAGGTCCCGGCTGTTACTGCTTTGCGAACAATGTGCTCAGGGATGTCATCAGGAAACTTTCATCGGCTTATCCTTATGTCATAATTGACAACGAGGCGGGATTGGAGAATCTTTCACGGAGGATTGTGCAGAAGGTTGATCTGCTTGTGATTGTCGGCTCGGCGTTGGTGCTTTCTCTTTTGATTAAGACATTTCTAATTCGGTCGTTCTTCGTTCCGTCTGGCTCGATGCTGAACACACTTCAGCTTCAAGACCGCATCATCGTGAACGAATTGGTTCCTAACGTGTTGCCGATTGAGCGCGGCGATGTGGTGGTGTTCAAAGACCCGGGCGGTTGGCTGGGCACGCCAGTGTCAGGCGACCAAAACTTCTTCAGTGCAACTAGCGACTGGTTTCTTTCGGCATTTGGCATCACCGCGCCTGACAGTGCACAGCATTTGGTTAAGCGAGTAATCGGCATCGGCGGTGACCACGTGGTCTGCTGCTCGACTGACGGCAAAATCATGGTCAATGGCAAGGCAATCACCGAGCCTTATGTGATTAAGGGTGCCAAGCCTTCAGACGTGAAGTTTGATGTCAAAGTGCCGCAAGACTCGATCTGGGTTATGGGCGATAACCGCTCAAACAGTGAAGATTCGCGCTATCACCTTGACCTGCCAAGCAAGGGTTTCGTGGCCAAGAAGTTCATCGTGGGGCGTGCAATCGTTGTCAGTTGGCCGTTTGCGCATTGGACCTGGCTAGGCAACTTTGCCAATGTCTTCAAAGACGTTCCCAAGTCTTAGCCTCGAGCGAGAGCTCTGGGCTTCAGGCGCCCGATTTATTATCGGCATGGATGAGGTTGGGCGCGGCGCGATAGCCGGCCCGGTGGCTGTCGGGGTTGCCCTTCTAGACAGGCAATCCGCAGCCATCGAAACACCATGGCCTGCGAAGCTTTGTGACTCAAAGTTGATAAGCGAGAAGGTTCGCAACCAAATCTTGCCGGATGTGCAGCAGTGGGTTTCGGGCCATGCAGTTGGCCTAGCCAGTGCTCAAGAAATCGACTTTAGAGGCATAGTCGCCGCCTTGGCTCTCGCAGCCGGTCGCGCGCTAGACTCGCTGCTTGCTGACGCCGCTCTGCGTCAGCAGATTGCGAGTGATGGCGCAGTCATCATCCTGGATGGGTCACACAACTGGCTAGGCGCCCAGGCTGCAGGCATTGATGTGATCGTACGCCCCAAGGCCGACCGCGATTGCGTGTCGGTTGCGGCCGCCTCGGTGATCTCAAAGGTTTTGCGTGACAACCTCATGATCGAGATGTCTCCGCAGTTTGAACCGTATGGCTTCGCCGGTCACAAGGGCTATGCCGCAGAGACACACATCCAAGCTCTAAAAAACTTTGGCCCGAGCATCGAACATCGAGTGACCTGGCTCACCAAGATTTTGGGCGAAAACCAACTTGACCTAGAGCAATAGACTTGAAACCATGGACGACAACGAAATCGAAGACTACGACCGCGAGGCTGAGCTAGCTCTCTATCGCGAATATCGTGATGTCGTCGGCACGTTCAAGTATGTGATCGAAACCGAGCGACGTTTCTATCTAGCCAACGAGGTCACTCTGGTGAGAGTAGACACCCCTACTGATTTCTATTTCGAGCTCAACATGGTTGACGTGTGGGTTTGGGACATTTATCGCACCGATCGCTTCGTTAAGAATGTGCGCGTCTTGACTTTCAAGGATGTCAACGTAGAAGAGCTTTCCGGCAAGGCATTCGACCTTCCTAAGGAATTAGCCGTAGGCGAGTAGCCGCCTCGGTTATCCACAATTTTGCGCCATTGAAGCTCTCCCGATAGGGCAACGATGGATGCTTGCCTGATGAATCAAAGGCAAGTACTTGGTCGTTATGGTGAGGCGCGGGCGGCAGTCTATTTAGAAGATCAGGGCTATCAGATTGTCGAGCGAAATTGGCGTTGTCGCGACGGTGAAATCGACTTAATAGCCACGCTTGAAAGCCAATTTGTCTTTGTCGAGGTCAAAACCCGAAAAGGTTCGGGCTTTGGTCACCCGTTTGAGGCAATAACGGTCGAAAAAATGGCGCGCATGCGTTTGCTGGCGGCCCAATGGTGTCGGGCGCATCAGGTGAATCCAATCAAAATTCGCCTTGATGCAATTTCTGTCTTAATCAGCGGAGGGCGAATCTCGATAGAGCACCTCAAGCAGGTGTCTTTATGAACTTGGCCAAGAGTTATTCGGTGAGTCTTATCGGTCTTTCTGGCACCATGGTCGAGGTTGAAGCTGAAATCTCTAGCAACCTTCCCGCCTTCGTTCTGGTCGGACTGCCTGACACGTCACTGCTCGAAGCAAAAGACCGAGTTCGCGCGGCCTTGACGAATTCTGGAACGGCAATGCCCAGCCGACGGGTAACAGTCAACCTCTCACCGGCATCCGTGCCCAAGCGGGGTTCTGGTTTTGACCTTGCCATCGCGGTAGCAATCTTGGCAGCTGACAAAAAGATTGATGCTAAATCTGCAGCCGGCTGCATCCATCTGGGAGAGTTGGCCCTCGATGGTTCGATTAGGGCAATTTCTGGCGTGTTGCCCGCAGTATTGTCAGCCAAGCAGGCTGGCTACAACAAGGTGATTGTGCCGATGCAGAATCTCGGCGAGGCCAGTCTGGTGCAATCGATAGAGGTCTTGGGCGCGAGTTCGCTTGGTCAGGTGGTCGCCCATCATGGTTTCGGTGGTCCTTCGACAAGCCTGCTGCCTGTGGGCAGGGCGGCAGGCGCTTCGGCTGACCGTGAGGTGTCGCAACCTGACCTTGCCGATATAGTCGGCCAAGATGAGGCCATTGAGGCCATCACGATTGCCGCGGCCGGCGGCCACCATATGTTGATGGTTGGGCCCGCCGGTATCGGCAAGACCATGTTGGCTGAGCGCCTAGCAGGGCTATTGCCAGACCTAAGCGACGAGCATGCTCTCGAATGTGCCGCCATTGCATCGGTGTTAGGTAGATACAGCGACGGCATAAAACTCAGTAATCGACCTCCCTTCGAAGCGCCTCATCACTCGGCCTCGATGGCGGCTTTGATTGGTGGCGGCATGGGCGTGCCTCAACCGGGTTTAGTCTCGTTGGCACATCGGGGAGTCTTGTTTCTTGATGAGGCGCCAGAGTTTCAACGACCCGCGCTGGATTCGTTGCGGCAACCTCTAGAGTCTGGCGAAGTGATGGTGCATCGAAGTTCAGGCACGGCAAGATTTCCTGCGAGATTTCAGCTTGTGATGGCCGCAAACCCTTGCCCCTGCGGCAAATGGGGCTCGAAATCACGCTCTTGCAGTTGCAAGGCATCGGCTCGCCACAGTTATGCAGCAAAGCTGTCTGGCCCATTGCTAGATCGAATCGACATTCGACTCAGGTTGCAGGTGCCAACGCAGGTGCAAAACACCTTAGCGCGGCTTGGAGCGACCGAAGTAGGCAGAAGCACCAACGCGGTTCGTGAACGGGTCGTAATTGCAAGGCGGCGTGCGGCCGAAAGATTAGCCGCGACTGGTTTCAGTCTCAATGCCGAAATTCCTGGAACCATGTTGAGAAAAAACTTTAGACCAAGCCGCGCAGCCACTCTGAGAATCGACAGGGCTTTAGATCGTGGGCTCATCAGCATGAGGGGCTATGACCGTTGCCTCAGGTTGGCCTGGACCTGTGCCGATTTGGCCGGCAATGCCACTCCAGATGAGCACGACTTAGCAAAGGCCTTTCTATTGCGTGGTGAGGACGGCAATTCGGCATGGTGACGACGAGCGAGATCAGGCTAAGTGACCGGCAGCTGCTTGATTTGATGATGCCTCTAAAACCGGCAGACGAAAACGACCAACTAGATGTTGCAATAGAGCGGTTTGCCTCAATCGTGTGGAGCACAATATGTGAGCCAGGCGATAGCGTTGCCGGATTGCTAGTGCAAAGCCTCGGGGCCGCCGAGGTTTTGGCTGGCGAGTTGAATCAAATTTCATCGGGTCAATACCTCTCGAAGCTTGATGAGGCGGGAGTAGACCCAGAGGTTTTGCATCTCAAGGGTGATTTTGCCGAGGTTTTGATGCAGAGTCGCCAGCGCTGGAGACCGCGCATCAACTTCGGGTCAGTGACAGAGGCCATCGATCATGCTTCATCGACTGGCATCGCGTTCATCGAACAAAGCAGCAAGCGCTGGCCCAATGCGCTGAGGGTGCTCGATAGGCACCAACCGATGGGGCTTTGGTTCAGGGGCAGCCCTGAGAACTTGAAATATCTAGATGGCAGCATTTCGATAGTTGGTTCAAGGGTGGCAACAACCTATGGTGAATGCTCCACAGATGACCTGGTGGCAGGCATCGTGCAGTCCGGCTATGCGACGGTGTCGGGTGGAGCCTACGGCATAGACGCCAGGGCGCATAGGGCTACGCTGGCTAGCGCCGGAATCACCGCTTCGATTATGGCCGGGGGTCTGGCGCGGTTATATCCAAGTGGACATTGGCAGTTATTTGAAGAAATTGCATCAACGGGTCTTCTTCTCGCCGAGTTGCCACCAAACGCCGAGCCAACTAAATGGCGGTTTCTGCAGCGCAATCGCCTAATCGCTGCGCTTGGAGCGGTTACCGTGTTGGTTGAGGCGGCACCGCGCTCTGGTGCGTTGAGCACTGCCGCTCGCGCCATTCAACTGGATAAACCCGTAGGTGCTGTGCCTGGGCCCATAAATTCTGCAAGTTCTCAGGGTTGCCACGAACTCATCAAAGCCGGTCAAGCAGAGCTAGTCACAAGTGCAAGTGACGTAATTCGGCTGGCCTCAGGGCTCGGCCCCGCATTCGAAGAGCAAACCCAAGCTAGGGGAGCGCTTGAAACCCGAGCTCTGGATGCGCTTGGCTTCGGTTCAAAGACGGTGGCGCAAATCAGAACCAAGGCAGGACTCACCGAATCAGAAGTGCAACTGGCACTTGCCAACCTCGCGTTGGACGGCACGATCGGCAATATTGAAGGCAAATGGAAGCGGCTGCCAACTAGAGTTTGAACGTGAGCAAAACCCTTGAGCAGGCGGTAGGCGAGTTCGAGCGCTATCTCGGCGCCGGCCGCGGTTTTTCACCAAATACCGTCAAGGCGTACGCTTCGGACCTTCGAGATCTGTGTGCCTTGGTTCTGGTTCGTCGAGGCAGCGAAACGTCACCAAGTGTCGAGTAGATAGAACTTGAAGATTTGCGCGATTGGCTATGGCAGTTGAGCCAAAAGGGTCTATCTAAGAGCAGCATCGCGCGCAAAAGCGCATCAATTCGCTCATTCACCAACTGGCTCTATGCTCAGCAACTAACCAAGATCGATGTCGGGGCGAGATTGCGCTCGCCGAAGGCCAGTCGAACCCTGCCAAAGGTGGTAGCCAAGATAAGCCTCGACCAGATGTTTGAGTCGCTAAAGGTCAGAGCAACAATCGACAATCCCGCAGGTCTTCGTGATTTGGCCATAATCGAACTGCTTTATGCCAGCGGTGCACGAGTTAGTGAGTTGGCAGGCCTTGACCTGGGCGATATCGACTATTCGCGCAATCTTGTCAGTCTGATGGGAAAAGGCTCTAAGCAGCGCATGGTGCCCTTCGGGCAACCGGCACTTGACGCAATTGCAGACTGGCTCAAGTACGGCCGCCCGGGGTTGCAATCAGAAAAGTCGGCCAATGCGCTTTTTTTGAACTCGCGCGGAGGTCGGGTCGGCGTGAGGCAAATTTATGACCTTGTCGCCAACGCTTTGTCAATAACGCCGTCAGGCACGGCTGGGCCACACGCACTAAGGCACAGCGCGGCGACCCACTTGCTCGACGGCGGGGCAGACCTTAGGGCCGTTCAAGAACTTCTTGGCCACGCTAGCCTGGGAACAACCCAGATTTATACACACGTCTCGATCGAACGGCTCAAGGACGGCTATCTGTCGGCTCACCCGCGCGCCTAAAAAATTGCCGTAAAGCCGGTGGCTCGCCTAGGTGGGCAGCAGTCGTGTCGGACTCAAGCCGCCGATTAGCGCCAAGGGAGACAGATATTTTCCATTGAGCCTCAGTGAAAAATGCAGGCACCGCAGGGCTTGACAATGTTGTTGATAGCTGGGGTCGGCGTCACAAACCTTGGCTATCGGCTGCCCGGCTTGAACCAATTGGCCAACCTTCACGATTGCGCAGGCCGGCTCGAATTCACTGACCAACCCACCTTCGTGGCGAAGCGTCAGCAGATCACGATTTGCTAAGTGCCCAACGAAGCTAACGCTTGCATCAGCAGGCGCAAAGATGTCTTGTGACAGGTGAACTGCAAGGTCGACCCCGCGATGCCCGCTCGAATAATCGCTGGTTGGTTGCAAATATGGTCTCGCCAACTGCACCGGCCCATCCAGGGGCATTCGCCAATGCTTTTCAAGTTGCCAATTCCTTGCCATCTTTACATGGCTGAAACGAATATTCGCGGCGTCTGGGGTCTGAGTTGATTGCTGGCAAAAAAGTGCTGCCAAGGCAAAAATAGCGATCGTTTTGGGCATGTTTTCATAATGGATTGCCGCGATAAAACTCAGATAAACATTGGCAAAGCGGTGGATAAGCGTCGCGGGGTTTGGTATGCTGGTGCATAGCAACAGGTCGGTTTTTTGCCTGACCGTTGACTTCGCGTGTCGAATCAGATCCACGTTCCACTCAGTCCCTGAGCAATCAAGGCGGAACAGATCCGACACCAGGTGTCTCAGACAACCGTCTGAAACAGAAAACTGAGTGGCGCCTTTGCGCGCCGAAAAAGGAGACTGCCATGGCAGTTGTAACCATTCGCCAGCTGCTCGACAGCGGCGTTCACTTCGGTCACCAGACCCGTCGTTGGAACCCAAAGATGCGTCGCTTCATCCTGACCGACCGTTCAGGCATCTACATCATCGACCTTCAGCAGTCGCTTGCAATCATCGACAAGGCATACGACTTCGTCAAGGAGACCGTTGCTCACGGCGGCAGCATCCTGTTTGTAGGAACCAAGAAGCAGGCTCAAGAGGCAATCGCCGAGCAGGCTCTTCGCGTAGGTCAGCCATACATCAACCAGCGTTGGTTGGGTGGTCTTTTGACCAACTTCCAGACCATCCAGGGACGTCTTTCACGTCTAAAGGAACTTGAGGTCATGGACTTCTCAGGCGCAACCAAGACCGGTCTTACCAAGAAGGAGCTTCTAATCCTTCGTCGTGAGAAGGACAAGCTAGAGAAGGCCCTAGGCGGTATCCGCAACATCACCAAGACTCCATCAGCGATCTGGGTTGTTGACACCAACAAAGAGCACCTAGCTATCACCGAAGCCAAGAAGCTTGGAATTCCAGTTATCGGCATCCTTGACACCAACTGTGACCCAGATGAGGTCACCATCGGTATTCCAGGAAACGATGACGCTATCCGTTCAGTTCACCTTCTAACCCGCGTTATTGCTGACGCAGTTGCCGAGGGTCTAATTGCCCGCCACGCAAAGCCAGAGGCAGCAGCTGAGCCTCTAGCCGAGTGGGAGCGCGAGCTTCTAGAGCAGGGCA
>CAIPNT010000180.1 GCA_903866485.1 uncultured Micrococcales bacterium
GCCGATGAAGTGGATCCTCAAGCACTGGTGGCTTGAGCTTTTGGGCCTGGTGGGCCTTGCCGGGTCTGCCGCGGCCCTGGTCTGGATGGGAAAATACCTGCCGCATGGCGCCACGAAGGACTTCGCCGGTTTTCTGGGCTCTTTGCTCAGCAAGGGTGCAGAACACGCGCCCGCTGTTCATGCCAAGAGCCAGGCTGCCGCCGGTTCAGCGCTGCCAACCTCTGGCTCTGTCTTCATCTCGGTTGCCGACCGCGACAAGCTTCAGTTAATTTTGCCGGTTCGCCGACTTTCACAACTTGGTTACAAGATTCTTGCGACCAGTGGCACGGCCGCCATCCTTGCCCGTCACGGCATCGAAGCACAGGTGGTGCGCAAGCACACCGATGACCACACCGTTGCCGAGGGGCCAACCATCGTTGACCTGATCACCGCTGGCAAGGTCGACGTGGTTGTGAACACTCCGTCTGGCTCAAGCGCCCGCAAGGATGGCTATGAGATTCGTGCGGCAACCACCGCCGCCGACAAGGCAATCTTCACCACCATCGCTCAACTGAGCGCGGCAATCGGTTCGTTCGAGGCCGTAATCGCCGGCCCATTTGACGTGCGTTCGCTGCAGGATCACGCCAAAGATAGGGCGGCCGCACTTGCCAACTAGTTTCGGCGCAAAGCTAGCCAAAGCCTTCGACTCATACGGGCAGCTGTGTGTGGGCATCGACCCACACGCGGCCCTGTTAAGCGACTGGGGTTTGACCGATGATGTCAACGGTCTGCGCGAGTTTGCCATGCGCGCGCTCGATGCCGCAGTCGGTCGGGTTGGAATCATCAAGCCTCAGGTTTCGTTCTTCGAGCGACACGGTTCGGCCGGTTTTGCCGTTCTCGAAGAACTGGCGCAGAAGGCATCCGAGACCGACTTGTTGGTGATTATGGATGCAAAGCGCGGCGACATCGGCACCACCATGGATGCCTATTTCGATGCCTGGTTGGGCCGCACGGCCCCGTTCGTTTGCGACGCGTTGACCGTTTCGCCTTATCTCGGCTTCGACTCTCTGCTTCCGCTCATGAGCGAATGCGCCGAGCGCGGCAAGAGCATGATCGTGCTTTCGGCAACCTCCAACCCAGAGGGGGCCGCTCTGCAAAAAGCTTCGATTGGCGGCATTACCGTCTCGAAGCAAATCTGGGACGGTCTAGCCAAGATCAATCGGGTCACAGCCGGCCCGGGGGAGCAGTATGGCTCTTTCGGTGCCGTAATTGGTGCAACCTTGAACTTGCCAGCCTTTGGCTTAGGCGAAGTGCAGGTCGGTCAGGCAACCGCGGCGACTCCAATTTTGTCACCTGGTTTTGGAGCCCAAGGCGCCGAACTTAGAGACATTAAACGCCTGTTCGGGGAGGGCGCAGGGCAAGTGATCGCCTCGGTATCCAGAAGCGTTCTTCGAGCTGGCGCCACCGGCATGCCGAAAGCAATTGAGGCCGCCAGTGCCGAACTAGCTTTGGGCTTGTCAACCGAGTTTGCCGGCTAGTTGTCGACACTATCTGCGAGACTTTGACTATGACCAACCATCTGATCGTGCTAGCCGGGCCAACCGCAGTCGGCAAAGGCACCGTGGTCAAATACATTCTCGAGCACTATCCGAACGTGCACCTTTCGGTTTCGGCAACAACTCGTTCACCTCGCCCAGGCGAGATCGATGGAAAAAGTTATTATTTTCTGACCCACGAGCAGTTCGACGAGATGATTGCCTCTGGAGACATGCTCGAATACGCCGTGGTTCATGGGCAAAACAAATACGGAACCCCGAAGCAGCCGGTTCTGGCAGCTCTGCAGGCTGGCAAGCAGGTCATCCTAGAAATTGACATTCAGGGTGCCCGACAGGTCAAAGCAAGCATGCCCGAAGCCAAGTTGGTTTTCATCGCGCCACCGAGCTGGGATGAACTCGTGAAGCGACTTCAGGGTCGCGGCACCGAAACCGCCGAAGAACAAGCTCGCCGCCTTGAAACTGCAAAGGATGAACTCGCCGCGCAGAGCGAATTTGATTACGTGGTTATCAACGATGAAGTGGCTGAATGTGCCTCTAAAGTCGTAGACTTGTTGCAGGCCTAAAAACCCATCGGTTTTTTGCAGTTTTGCTTGCACCTCGGCCGCAATCTCTAACGAAAGTTGAATCATGTCTGAAAAGCTTGAAGGTATCGTTTCTCCAGCGATCGACAACCTAATGACCCACGTTGGCTCAAAGTACGAGCTGGTTATCTTTGCATCGAAGCGTGCACGTCAGATTAACGACTACTACTCGGCTCTTCACGAGGGTTCACTATTCAATAACGTCGGCCCATTGGTTGACGCAACCGTCGATGAGAAGCCGCTTACCATTGCGATGCACGAGATCGACCAGAACAAGCTAGAGAAGCACGCAGCCGAGTAATCTCGGTTCTCTAAGCGATTTGCAATGCGCATAATCCTTGGCATTACCGGTGGCATCGCCGCCTATAAGGCCACGGGTGTTATCCGCCAGCTGACCGAATCAGGTCACGAAGTAAAGGTAATTCCTACGGCGAACGCTTTGCGTTTTATTGGGGCGACCACACTCGAAGCACTTTCACACAACTCGGTAGATCCAGACCTATACACGGATGTCGAGGCGGTCAAGCACGTCGAACTCGGCCAAAGCGCCGATCTCATTATTGTTGCGCCGGCCTCCGCTGCCTTTCTTGCCCGCATGGCCACGGGTCTCGCCGATGATCTTTTGATGAACACGCTGCTGGCCACCAAGGCTCCGATTTTGGTTTCACCTGCGATGCACACCGAAATGTGGCAAAACGCAGCGACCCAAGCCAACGTCGCAACACTTCGTGCCCGCGGCATCGAGATTCTAGAGCCAGACAACGGAAGGCTCACCGGTTCTGACAGTGGCCCAGGTCGCCTTCCAGAACCAAGTGAAATCGTTGCGGCCGCGCTGGCACTCGTTGCCGCCCAGGACCTCGCCGGCAAACGCGTGTTGATTACCGCCGGAGGCACCCAAGAGCCGATTGACCCGGTGCGCTTCATCGGCAACCACTCGAGCGGCAAACAGGCTATTGCCCTGGCAAGGCAAGCCACAGCTCGAGGGGCGCTTGTCACACTGGTTGCAGCCAACGTAACCGAGTCAATCGGAGCGGTTCACAAACTTGTTCGAGTGACCACTGCCAAGGAACTTGAGGCTGCCGTAGACGCAGAGCTCGAATCAGTTGACATAGTGATCATGGCCGCAGCCGTCTCTGATTTCAGGGTTGAATCGACCGCCCCAACCAAATTAAAACGCAGCGAACTCGGCAGCGAGATCAGCTTGAAGTTAGTTGCCAACCCAGACATCCTGGCCAACCTCGTTAGCCGCGTAAAGCGCGAGAAACTTGCGGTGACGACGATTGGGTTTGCCGCCGAAACTGCGGCTTCGACCAATGAGCTGCAACGTCTGGCCGAATACAAACTTCAAGCCAAGGGTTGCGATCTGTTGGTGGCAAATAACGTAAGCGACGGAACCGTTTTCGGCTCGGATGACAACTCGGTGATTGTGCTCAGCAA
>CAIPNT010000181.1 GCA_903866485.1 uncultured Micrococcales bacterium
AGCTGCTGTGGGCGACGCAGGGCCAGGTTCTCTAGCTCAACTAGGCGCAGTGCCTCTTTGGCCAGGTCTAGAGGGTTTTCGATTTTGCGCTGACGCAAACCGAATGCCACATTTTCAAGCACCGACATGTGCGGAAACAGCGCATAAGACTGAAACACCGTGTTGACCGCCCGCTCATGCGACTTGGTGGCGGTGATGTCTTTGCCACCCAAGAAGATGTGCCCCTTGGTCGGCGCATCCAAGCCGGCAATCATGCGCAATGTGGTGGTCTTGCCACAACCGGATGGGCCGAGCAGAGCAAAAAACTCACCGGCAGGAATTTTGATGTCTAGTTCTTCAACAGCAACAAATCCTGGGTACTCTTTGCGAACACCTACGAGTTCTAGATCGGCTCCTGAAATGTTCTCCAGAGCCACTAGATCACTCCGTTCGATGCGTCAGACCAGGTCTTTGAGAAGGTGTTGTCTTCGGCTGGGGTCAAGGCGCGGAACACTTTGAACTTGGTTGCATAATCGGAATCACTTGGGAAGATGAGCGGGTTGTTACCGATTTTTGGATTCTTGGCAATCGCGATTTCGCGCGCTCCGTTTACCGGGGTTACATAGTTGACTCCGGCGAGCGCAAGCTCGGCCGCCACCTCGGGCTCGAAGTAGTAGTCAATTAGCTTGTGAGCGTTCTTGGCGTGCTGTGCACCCATCGGAATGAGGTAGTTGTCGCAGGCAAAGGTTGAACCTGAGTCAAGCAGCACGACGCCAAGGTCATCGCGCCCCAGTTCGGCATTGGCGCCGATGATGTCGCCGGTCCACACGATGCCGGCAACCGCGTCGCCGCTCTTATAGTCATCGATGTATGAGTTGCCCTTGATGCCGCGAATCCAGCCGTCGGCAACCTTCTTTTTGAAATAGTCGATGGCATTGGCAAAATCGTTGGCGGTGAACTTAGTGATGTCAACACCCTGCGAAAGCATGATGATTCCAAGGGTGTCGCGCATCTCAGAGAGCACCTCGATGTGACCCTTGAGCTTTGGGTTCTCGAAGACGTCCTGGAAGGTCTTTGGAGCGTCTTGACCGGTTAGTTCTTTGTAACGTTTTTTGTTATAACCGATGCCAGCAACGATGCCCTTCCAGGTGATCGAATACTTGCGGCCTGGGTCGAAGGCGCCAAGGGTGGTCTTGAAAGCGTTGTTGTAGTTTGCAGTCACGGTAGGCAGCAGGTCATATTGCATCGGCTGCAGCTCGCCTGCCTTGATTAGACGAGAAGCCATCCAGTCGGTGAGACACATGGTGTCGGCGCCGGTGTCGGTGCCGCTGGCCAGCTGGTTCTTCACGCGCGCAAAGTAGGTGTTGTTGTCGTCAACGTTGACGTTGTATTCAACCTTGATGCCACTCTTTGCCTCGAAACCCTTGATGGTCGGAGACTGAGGACTGTCGTTGCCATCCATGTAATAAGGCCAGTTGTCCCAGATAACAAGCTTTTCGGCGTCTGAGAGGTCTTTGGCTGGACTGAGCGACTTCTTTGCTCCACCAGGCGAGCAAGCTGCAAGCGCAAGAGCGGCAGCTGTGGCAGATGCGCCAGCGAGTGCTGTTCTTCTAGTCATCTGGTGACGGCGAGCCATTCGAACTAGATCGCGCATCATTGGGTCTTCTGGAAGCGGCTGATTCATTGCCGTGTCTCCTTCATCGATTTGGGCTAAAAACCCGACCAACAAAACCAGAGCACACAACGTGCGCACCTACTCAAATCCTGCCACAAAAAATCATTAGCTCGAACCGAAATTGCCACCCCAGGCAAGAAAATTTTTAGAAGCCAACCGGAAAGCAAAAATCGGCCTCAAACCCTGTTGCCGACTTGAACCGAGCCCAGCGCCACCCCTCGTCAAGCACGGGTTGACTCATGCGGGTTTTGAACCCCAGTTGATTTAGGTCGATGGGGTCCATTTCGCCGATTGCTATGCGGGCACGAAGGTTAACCAGCAGCGCCCTAGGCACACCGCTGAGCGACTGATTGGTGAGCACCAAATGCAGCCCGAGTGATCGCCCGCGTGCGGCAACTTGCTCAAGAACGCCCAGAAACTTTGGTTGGCTTCGAATCAACTCACCAAGTTCGTCGATCACGATCACCAGTCGAGCCAGGTTGAAACCCTTGGCAACGAAGTCTTCGATATTCGCCGCCTCGGCAGCTGCAAGCAGGTGTTGACGTGACTGCAACTGCGCCAAGATGCCTTCGCTAACCAACTGGATGGCTTGAGGATTTAGGTCGGTGGCCAGAGAATTCACCCGAATCGATTGGGCAAATGGCGCCAGAGCGGCTCCTCCTTTGCAATCGATTAGCGCGAGTTCTAGGTCTTTTGACTGGCTGAGCCAACCCTTGATGGCCAGCCTAAGCAACTCGCTCTTGCCGGTGCC
>CAIPNT010000182.1 GCA_903866485.1 uncultured Micrococcales bacterium
CATACAAGATCGAAACTGGGGTCTGCTCGGCTGGCTTTAGAACTACACAGTTTCCGGCGGCGATTGCTGGAGCAAGTTTCCAGACGGCCATCAGGATCGGGAAGTTCCAAGGGATGATCTGACCGACCACGCCCAGTGGCTCGTGGAAGTGGTAGGCGACGGTGTCGTGGTCTAGCTCGCCAAGTGAGCCTTCCTGGGCGCGAAGTGCGCCGGCGAAGTAGCGGAAGTGGTCGATGGCTAGAGGAATGTCTGCTGCGAGGGTCTCGCGAACTGGCTTGCCGTTCTCCCAGGTCTCAGCAACCGCGATCTTCTCGAGGTTCTGTTCCATGCGGTCGGCGATGCGGTTCATGATGTTTGCGCGCTCGGTGGCTGAGGTCTTGCCCCAGGTCTTGAATGCTGCGTGAGCTGCGTCTAGGGCCTTGTCGATGTCAGCGGCGTTGCCTCGGGCAACTTCGGTGAACACTCGGCCGGTTACTGGTGAAACGTTTTCAAAATACTGGCCAGATGAAGGCGCCACATACTGGCCACCAATCCAGTGGTCATAGCGTGGCTTGTAATCCATTACGGCGCCGGCTTGACCAGGCTGTGCATAAACGGTCATTGCTATTTTCCTTTCGAAGCTGGCACCCTTGCCAGCCAATTTCGAGCGGCATCTTTGCCGATCAGTTTGTGGTTTTGCGACGCCAAGCACGTCGTTGATTGTGAGATTACGCCCGGGTTGATGTCGGTTCGATAACGAACTGGCGTGACTAGCCGTAAGCACACAGAACGGCTAGTTGACCACCTAGCCAAATGGCTAGGTGCAGGAGTAATGTAGCGATTATGGACACCGACGTTCGCAACGAGATTAAAGCCGACCACCGCCCAGACGTATCGCTTGGTCGGCGCTCGCCCTTGGCCAAGACCCGCATCGTGGTCGCCGATCGCAACGTCATCACGAGGGTTGGGCTGCGAAGCATCCTAGAAAGAAATGCCGGGATGGCCGTGGTGGCCGAAGCGACCACCTATGACGCGGTGCTCGACGCGGTTGACGAACACGGCCCTGACGTATTGATCATCGACCTCGACCTCGGTGACGACACCACCCGCGGCCTCAAGCTCTGTGAAGAAGTCACCGATCGTTACCCGGCGACCAAGATTTTGGTGCTCGCCCAGAAACTCAGCGAGATGATTGTCGTCGAAGCCCTGCGCCGCGGTGTCACCGGATATCTCTGCAAGGATGACGTGAAGGCCGACGAGCTTGGCAAAGGTGTGCGCTCGGTTCAGGACGGCGAGACCGTGCTTGGTAAGGGTGTTGGCTCGATGGTTGCCCGGGGGCTCGGCTCAACCCGAGGTCAGGCCGAGCACCTGACCGATCGCGAACTCGAGGTTATTCGTGCGGTTGCCGCCGGTCTCAGCAATAAGCAGATCGCCCAGCAGGCATACATCAGCGAGAGCACGGTGAAGTTTCACCTGCAGAATGCGTCACGCAAGTTGAACGCACACCGCCGAGCAGAAATCGTGCACCGGGCGAACGCTGCTGGCTTGCTCTAACTAAATTTCACAAACTTGCGGGTCAAACACTCGCCGTTTGTGGCTACGACCTTGGCATAGAACTTGCCCGACTCTTTTACCGTGCGAACCTGACTGTCAAAGTCGACGTGAACGATGCCAAAGCGCTTGTTGAAGCCCTCGGCCCACTCGAAGTTATCCATCAGTGACCACTGAAAGTAACCGCGAACATCGGCACCGCGCGAAATCGCAGACTCGATTGAAAGCAGGTGGTCGTTGAGATAGCCGATGCGACGGTCGTCGTGAACCAGACCGTCTTCGCTAATCCCGGTGTCATAGGCAACGCCATTTTCGGTCACATACATCGGCGGAATCAGGTCACCATACTCGCGGGTCCAGCGAACCAGCAGGTCGCCAAGCCCGTGCGGGGTAATCGGCCAACCCATGTCGGTGAGGTCACCCTGCGCCTGGCTTTCAACCGCGAAGCCGGCGAGCTCGTCGATAAATCGAGCTCGACTCGGGTGGTCCAGTGAAACCTCGTGACCGATTCGGGTGTTGAAGTAGAAATTCACGCCGAGCCAGTCGTTCGCCACGACATCCAAGTCGCCCGGATGAATGTGCTTGGTCAGGCGCTCGCCAAAAAGATCTAGCACCGCATCCGAATAGCGACCGCGGAAAATCGCGTCCATCCAGAACTGGTTAGTGAAGGCGTCAAAGATTGCCGCTGCCTTCATCTGCGTCGGGTCGGTAATGTCATCGACGTCTGGATGGCTCTGGCTAAGCACCGGGCCAACCAGGGCGTTTGGGCGAACCGACTTGATGGTTCGAACGGCAAGGTTGTGGGCAACCACCGTGTGGTGGCTGACGGCAATTGCCTGGTCGAAATCGGCCACACCTGGGGCGTGCACTCCCGAGCCGTACCCGAGCCAGCTCATTACCCAAGGCTCGTTGATTGGGGCGAATCGAGTCACCCGGTCGCCGAATGCCTCCGCTGCGGCCCGAACGTAGTGCTCGAATGGGCCGAGAACCTCGCGATTGGCCCAACCACCTCGATCTTGAAGTGGCTGCGGTAGGTCCCAGTGATAGAGCGTCGCTACCGGTTCGATGCCG
>CAIPNT010000183.1 GCA_903866485.1 uncultured Micrococcales bacterium
CACCCTGCGTCCCGAAATCTCGGTCGACGCCGACTCAAAAATCACCTCGTTCTCGGTAGTACAAACCGCTATTGCGGCTCAGCCAACCATCCGACCGCACCGCATGGCTATCGGCTTCTACAACTTGGTCGATGGCAAGGTATCGCGCGTTCACCGGGTTGAACTTGATGTCGAAGGCGCCCGCACCGAAGTCGCCGAGCTTGTCGGTCAGGCTCGCCCCGATCTCATCTTGCTCAATGACGACGACTTGGCCTACGCCAAGATTCGACTGGATGACCAATCTTGGGCCTTTGCACAGAAGCACCTAGCAGACATCAAAGACCCGCTGGCCCGAACCTTGGTTTGGGGCGCCGCTCTGGACGCCTCTCGCGACGCAGAGGCTAACCCGAGCGACTTTGTTGACCTGGTGCTAAGGCATATTGCTCGAGAAACCGAGTCGACCACCATGATGACACTGCTTCGCCAGTTGGTAACCACAGCGAATCTCTACGTGGTTGCCGAAAAGCGCCAGGCTGAACTGGCAAAGGTGGCCGATGGGCTGCTGAAACTAGCTCGAGCCGCTGAGGCATCAAGCGACGCACAGTTGCAGTTCGTCAAGTTCTATTCGCTCTTCGCCCGCACCGATGCGCAGCTTGACGCTTTGCAGTCACTGCTGAGCGGCGCAGAGAGCCTCAACGGCTTGACTATCGACGCTGACCTAAGCTGGGAGCTTTTGACCGGCCTGGTTATTGGCGGCCGCGCCGGCCAGACTGAGATCGATGCCTTGGTCAAAAAAGACCGAACCGCAAACGGTGAAAAGGCAGCCGCCGGGGCGCGAGCAGCTCTGCCGAGCGCCGAAAACAAGGCAGCCACCTGGAAGCTGCTTACCGAAACCAAGCAACTTTCAAACGCACACGTTCAGGCTGCAAGTTTGGCCTTCAACCGTGTGATTGACAGCGATCTGATTCGGCCATACCTGCAGCAGTACTTCGATAGCGCACTAACAATCTGGGAGACCCACACGTTCAAGATTGCTGAGTACCTTTTGGTTAACCTCTTTCCGATTCAGCTGGCCGATGAGGCAACCGCAGAGTTGAGCCGCAGAGCCGTCGATGAGCCAAAGTTCAAGGCCATCCCGGCACTGCACCGCATTCTTGTTGAAAACCTCGACAACCTAGAGCGTGCCCTTCGCTGCCAAAGCCAAAACCGATAAGGTTCACACATGAATAACTTCTTGACCGCGTGGGGTGCCTTCTGGGCTGTCTGGCAAACACCGATTCGAATCGCTTTGATTATTTTGGTTGCCCTAGTTGCTCGTGGTCTGCTGCTGCTATCGGTCAAGCGAGTTATTCGAACCATCGTCGCCGGGGCGAACGGCACCAGTCTGCCGACCGCGGGTTTGGTTGCCAACGCACGCGTGGTGCAGCGCTCACAGACGTTGGGGTCGGTGCTTAGCAACTTCATAACCTGGGGCATTGCGCTAGTCGCGATTTCTTCGATTCTCAGCGAGTTGGGCGTGGCCGTGGGGGCACTGGTTGCCGGTGCCGGAATCATAGGTGCGGCTCTCGGCTTTGGCGCGCAAAGCCTGGTTCGAGACCTCATCACCGGCATTTTCATCGTATTTGAAGATCAGTATGGCGTTGGCGACACCGTAGATCTCGGTGAGGCCAGTGGAGTTGTCGAGTCGGTTGGGCTTCGGGTCACCAAGGTTCGAGACGCAGCCGGCTGCATTTGGTATGTGCGAAACGGCGAAATCGTTCGTGTTGGCAACCAGTCGCAGGGCTGGTCTCGCGTGGTGCTCGACATTCCATTGGCTTATGAGTCGGCTATTGACGACGCGCGCAGTCTTATTTTGAGCACCGCCAAAAAACTGATGAGCGAGCCAGATTTCTCATCTCGTCAACTTGCCGAACCTGAGGTTTGGGGCATCGAGCTGCTGACCGGTGACCAGGTTGTCGTGCGCTTGGTGCAAAAGGTAGGACCTTCAGACTCTGACACCGTCGCCCGTGAGTTGCGCTCACGCATCAAAGCAGCCCTAGACTCAGCCGGGGTCAAACTGGCCAGCAGCAAGACACCGATTCACCTCGAGGTTTCGGGCAGGACCATCGGCTAGTGTCAAATGGTTTTGAAGAGGCTGCAAAAGTCGAACCGGTGCGCATCAAAGGTCAATCGGGAGAAGCCGTCGGCGGCAACTTTTTTGAACGCATCGGGGGCACCGCAACCTTCGCCGCACTGGCCAAAAAGTTTTACGAAGGCGTGGCTGGCGATGAGGTGCTCAAGCCGATGTATCCCGAAGAAGATCTTGGCCCGGCCGAAGAACGCCTTCGACTGTTCTTAGAACAATACTGGGGTGGACCAACAACTTATCAGCAGCTTCGAGGGCATCCGAGACTTCGAATGCGCCACTCCCCCTTCAAAATCAACCCGGATGCGCGTGATCGCTGGTTGAAGCACATGCGCTCCGCTGTAGATTCACTGCAACTGCCTGCACTTCAAAACGCTGAACTTTGGGGTTATCTAGATCGCGCTGCAACCGCGATGCTCAACACCTTCGAGGATTAGAACTTGGTC
>CAIPNT010000184.1 GCA_903866485.1 uncultured Micrococcales bacterium
GCGCCGCTCCATCTCGCCCGCATCGGCGTAGTAGAGGTTCTTGACGAGCAGGTCGGCCATGATCGGCGCGGCGTTCGGGAGTACCGCCATCGCGTCGAGAATCGTCTGCATGGTTTCATCCACCGAAAGCGTGGTCTGCGAAAGCCAAATCAACTTCTTTGGATCGCGCACCTTGGCATTGGCGATTGAATCATCCTTATCGATGATTTGAACCACATCTGGGGCCTCCCCGGCAGTTCCTTCGACCTCTTCGTGACCCTCGTGACCGATAAGCAGGATGTCGTAGTCTTCAGACGCGAAGCGCTGCACCTCGCGGTGCACCTTGGTCACGAGTGGGCAGGTGGCATCGATGGTGTTGAGGTCGCGGGCAGCAGCAGCGGCAACAACCGCTGGCGAAACGCCATGCGCAGAGAAAACCAAGACCGAACCTCGTGGCACCTCATCAACTTCGTCTACGAAGATTGCGCCGCGCTTTTCTAGTGACGAAACAACGTGCTTGTTGTGCACAATCTGTTTGCGCACATAAACCGGCGAGCCATAGTGATCGAGCGCCTTTTCGACTGCAATTACCGCTCGATCAACACCGGCACAATAGCCGCGGGGTGCTGCAAGCAAAACCTTCTTACCACTGGCCGAGATAGCGGTATCTTGTCCTAGGTCGGCGGTATCCTTAATAACAGTCACCCCTCAATGATAAACGGCGCATTTGATGGATTGTGGTGACCGGGACCGGAGGCGAAAATGAGCGACTTTGCAGCCGCTGACGCATCCAAGGTTTCTTCAGAGCAATCCCCCTGGCCGGTTTCACGCCTATCGGCCACCCTCAAAGACTGGATTGAGCGTCTCGGCTATCTATGGATCGAAGGCGAGTTGGCTTCGATCAAGATCGGCCCGTCAAATATGTTTGGCGAACTGCGCGATCTGCAGCAAGAAAATAGCGTCTCAATTCACAGCTGGAGCGTAGCCAAAATTCCGGCCGATTTAAAACAGGGTGACCGAGTCTTGGCTCTAATCAAACCTGCCTTTTGGCCCAAGGGTGGCAAGCTGACCATGCAAGTGGTTGAGATGCGCAAGGTTGGTTTGGGCGAATTGCTTGAGCGCATCGAAAGACTCAGGGTTCAGCTTGGTGTCGAAGGTCTCACTTCGGCTGAAAGCAAAAAACCACTGCCATTTTTGCCAAACAAAATCGGCCTCATCACTGGCAAAGACTCTGATGCCGAAAAAGACGTGCTTCAAAACGCGAGATTGCGCTGGCCCGATGTGCAATTTCGCGTGATTCACACACTGGTTCAAGGCGAGAAGGCTGCCCCAGAGGTTATTTCAGCCATTCAAACTCTCGATGCCGACCCCGAAGTCGACGTAATCATCATTGCTCGAGGCGGGGGCTCATTTCTTGACCTGATGGTCTTCAGCGACGAGAATCTGGTGCGCGTCGCGGCCGCAGCAAACACGCCCATTGTCTCCGCCATTGGCCACGAAAATGACCGACCGGTCTTAGATGACGTTGCCGACTTGAGGGCCTCGACGCCGACAGACGCCGCAAAACGAGTCGTGCCTGATGTTGAAGATGAGCGTCACAAGTTGACACAAGCCCTTCAACGCATTCGCCTGCGCGTCGAAGACTACGTATCGAGTCAAGAGGGGCTACTCGCGCAACTTAGAAGCCGCCCCATCCTGGCCAATCCGTTCACCTTCATCGATGAAAAAGAACTCGACCTTGAGCGCTGGCTGACCTCGCTTCGCGACCGCTTGAGCCAATCGCTCGATCGTGAGCTCTTGGGCCTAGGTCACTTGAGGCAACAGGTTCGTTCACTGTCGCCACAGTCGACTCTCGACCGCGGATACTCTGTGGTTCGTGACCTGAATGGCAAAGTCATTACCGATGCGGCAAAGGTGGCTGCAAACACAAAACTCATGGTCAAGTTAGCTAAGGGCGACCTGGCGGTCACTTCAGCTGAGCTGGCAACCAAGAACACGAAATAGACTGGAGTGCAGAATGAGCGCAAACAAAGACCTAAACGCCGAAGTTGCCAAACTGAGCTATGAAGAGGCCCGTGACGAGCTAATCAAGGTCGTCGCCGAACTCGAGCAGGGCTCGGTTTCGCTTGAGGCTTCATTGGCGCTCTGGGAGCGCGGTGAGGCACTTGCCCAGCAGTGTGAAACCTGGTTGACCGGGGCTCGCAAGCGTCTTGATGACGCCATCGAAACCAAAAAGGCCAAATCATGAGCGAAGGCGCAGCGGCCAAGCGCCGCGCCCGTCAGACCATCACGAATTTGATTTTGGCGCTCGTCGCTTCCATGGGCATCATGCTGGCCATTGTGTTGATTGTGCCTCGAGACGACAGCAACCGAATCAAGCCAGTTGATTACAAGAGCATCGCCGCCGACGCATCCATGGTCAGCGGGCACCAGGTTTTGGCTCCGGTGCTGCCAAAAGGTTGGTGGGCAAACAGTGCTCGCTATAACGACAAGCCAGATGATGGCGTTCAAAACTGGTATCTCGGTTTTGTGGGGCCAAAAAATCAGTACATCGGGCTCACGCAGGCCTTTGGCATCAACCCAACGTGGTTGGCCTATCAGGTCAAAGATGACGTCAAGACCGGCACCCAGGCAATCGGCGCCTACACGTGGGATATTTATGAGGCAACTCAACCTAACGATCCGCCAAAGACCAAGGATTATCAGATGGTTTTGAGATACAACAAGACCGACGTGGCCATTCTCTATGGCGTTGACAAACCGATTGACTTTGTGACCATCGCGACCAGCCTTCAAAACAAGTTGACATCAGGGGTGACTAAATAATGACATCAGCAAAAACTCCGCGCGAGGCCTGGCAGGCCATGGTTGACGGAAACAAACGCTTTGTTTCTGGCAACCTTGCGCACCCAAGACAAGACATCGATCGCCGCGAGGCTCTAGCTCTAAAACAGACTCCGTTTGCTGCGCTCTTCGGCTGTGCCGACTCGAGACTTTCGGCAGAAATCATATTTGATGTCGGCCTAGGCGATTTTTTTGTAGTTCGAAATGCCGGTCAGGTGATTGGCGAGACCATCCTTGGCTCTCTCGAATATGCAGTCGAGGTGCTGGGGGTTCCGGTGATTTTGGTGCTTGGCCACGATGAGTGCGGCGCGATTCGCGCCACCATCGATGACGTCGATGGCAAGTTGCAGGCCGAAGGTGCCTACATTCACAAATTGGTCGAACAAATACGACCAACCGTCTTGGCGGCAAATGCCGAGGGCAAGCACGACATAGACGATGTCACTGAACTGCACATTCAAGACACAATCAATGAGATGCTTACCAACTCCAAGGTCATTAGCGCTGCTGTCAAAGCGGGCAAACTGGCCGTGGTTGGCGCCAATTACAAATTGACACTGGGTGAAGTGCACCCAATAGTCACAATCGGCGACGTCGCCTAAATTTTTAGCAAACACGCTCAAATCAAAAAAATAGAAAGGCGATTCATCGTGGAATACCGCATCGAACACGACACCATGGGAGAAGTAAAGGTTCCCCTGCACGCGCTTTATCGCGCCCAGACTCAGCGTGCAGTAGAGAACTTTCCGATCTCAGGAACCACCCTCGAACGCGCTCACATCGCCGCCCTAGCACAGATCAAAAAGTCTGCGGCCATCGCCAACGCTGCACTCGGCGTGCTAAAGCCTGAGGTGGCTAAGGCCATTGCCGACGCAGCCGATGCGGTCATCGCCGGCAAGCACGACTCAGAGTTTCCGGTTGACATTTTTCAGACCGGTTCTGGCACATCTTCGAATATGAACATGAACGAGGTTTTGGCAACCCTGGCCACCGAACTACTTGGTGCGGATGTGCACCCAAACGACCACGTCAACGCCTCACAGTCTTCGAACGACGTGTTTCCTACCTCTGTGCACGTTGCCGTGACATCTGCCCTTATCAACGACTTGCTTCCGGCCCTCGACTATTTGGCCGTTTCACTTGAAGAAAAGCGTGAACTCTGGAAGACCGCAGTTAAGGCTGGCCGCACCCACCTCATGGATGCCACTCCAGTGACCCTTGGTCAAGAGTTTGGCGGCTATGCAGCTCAGATTCGCTATGCAATCGAGCGCGTTCAGTCAACCATCGGCCGCACCGCCGAGGTTCCGCTTGGCGGCACCGCGGTTGGCACCGGCATCAACACTCCAAAGGGTTTCCCTCAGCAGGTTATTCGCCTACTTGCCACCGAGACGGGACTGCCAATCACTGAGGCGCGCGACCACTTTGAGGCTCAAGGCGCTCGAGATGCACTGGTTGAGTCTTCTGGCGCCCTGCGCGTTCTAGCTGTTTCCCTAACCAAGATCAACAACGACCTTCGCTGGATGGGTTCGGGCCCGAATGCTGGTCTTGGCGAGCTGCACATCCCTGATCTTCAACCTGGGTCATCGATCATGCCGGGCAAGGTAAACCCGGTTGTGCCTGAGGCTGTGATGATGGTGTGCGCTCGAGTCATCGGAAACGACGCGACCGTGGCTTGGGCCGGCGCGACCGGCAACTTCGAGCTCAACGTCGCAATTCCGGTGATGGGCAACTCGCTTCTCGAGTCGATTCGCCTGCTATCAAACTCGATGCGTTTGCTTGCCGACAAAACTGTTCGTGGGCTAGAGGCAAATCTAGAGCGCGCCCGTGCACTCGCAGAGTCAAGCCCGTCAATCGTGACTCCGCTAAACAAGTACATCGGATACGAAGCTGCTGCGAAGATCGCCAAGCACTCGGTTGCCAAGAGCATCACCGTGCGTGAGGCAACCATCGAGCTTGGCTATGTTGACGGCGAAAAGTTGACCATGGAGCAGCTAGACAAGGCACTGGACGTGCTTTCTATGACCAGCCCAGGCCTATAAAGCTAAGCAAAAAACCGACTAACAAGTATGGGCCGAGCGCAATGCTCTGGCCCATACTCGTTTTTCGAAGCAGCAACATCACCAAAACAGCAACCGAGGCTGCCACAAGGCCGGCTACTAGCGCCACTAGCGGGGCAATTGGACTGAACCAAGCCAAGGCAAGTGTTATGGCTGCGATTAGCTTCACATCACCCATGCCAAGGCCGGCAAATCGGTTAAGCAAAAGGCCGAAAATAAACGAACACGCGGCACAGGCCAGAGCCACCAACAACTGTGAGACCGGCGCCGAGCAAAACACCGCGAGAATGTGCCCAAGCAAGGTTATTGCCAATGCCGGCAAAAC
>CAIPNT010000185.1 GCA_903866485.1 uncultured Micrococcales bacterium
AACGTGAGCGCATGGCTTTCGTTTCTGCGAGCTACAACGACGTTGAAGCGCTTCTAGACCCGCTAACCGCTGGCGAACCTCAGTTCACCGCCAAACTTCAGAGCATCGGCGGTAAGCGCATCGCTACCGGCCAAAACTTTGATGACAACGGAAAACTGACCGCTGATGTCCTACTTCTCGATGGCAAGGCTGCCGAGGCGCTCGCCGAATCTATGCGCAGCCCACAGGCCCAGATCACCGTGGCTTCGGTTGAGGCCAAGCCAAGTACCCGCCGTCCAGCTGCACCGTTCACCACCTCGACCCTTCAGCAAGAGGCCTCTCGCAAGCTGCGCATGTCTGCCAAACAGACCATGGATACGGCCCAGTCGCTCTACCAAGAGGGTCACATCACATACATGCGAACTGACTCGCCAACCCTTTCGACTCAGGCCATTAATGCCGCGCGTTCGCAGGCGGCTTCGATGTTTGGTGCCGAACTCGTGGCCGACAAGCCGCGCGTTTATCAGGGCAAAAACAAAAGTGCCCAAGAGGCTCACGAGGCTATTCGCCCTGCCGGTGAGGTTTTCAAGACTCCGGCCGAATTGTCTAGAGTGCTCAGCGGTCGCGCGCTTGACCTGTATGAGTTGATCTGGAAGCGCACCGTCGCATCTCAGATGGAAGACGCCAAGGTTTCGACCACCACCGCGAAGATCACAGTTGGTCCGCTGGTCGATGGTGGCACCGCAGAGTTCACTGCATCTGGAACCGTAGTCACCTTCCGCGGATTCTTGGCAGCATATGAAGAGAGCACCGACGAAAGTCGCGAAGACGAGACGAGCGAACGCGAATCCAAGCTGCCAAACCTAGCCGTCGGGCAGTCTTTGAAGGCGCTTGAGGTCACCGCTAAAGATCACCAGACCTCACCGCCGCCGCGTTATACGGAGGCGAGTCTGGTCAAGGCTCTTGAAGAAGATGGCATCGGCCGACCTTCAACCTATGCGGCTATCCTCTCGACCATCGTGAACAAGGGTTACGTTTCAAAGCGCGGCCAGGCGCTTGTGCCAGAGTGGATCGCCTTCACCGTGACTCGCTTTCTCGAAGAGAACTTTGGCAAGTTGGTTGATTATGCCTTCACCGCTCAGATGGAAGAAGACCTAGACCGAATTGCAGAGGGTGACCTTGATCGCAGCGCGTGGTTGAAGCAGTTCTATTTTGGCGGCGAAAAGCAGGAGGGTCTGAAGCACACCGTAGAAAACCTCGGCGATAGCGACCCGCGCGCCATTAACTCGATTGCCATCAACGACGAGATCACCCTGCGCACCGGCAAATACGGCCCATACATCGAAATCATGGTGGAGCCGGGTTCGGAGGGTGCCGATGAGAACGGTCGCCGCATTGTCAACATCCCAGAGGGTCTAGCGCCCGATGAGTTGACCGTTCAAAAGGCACAAGAGCTAATCGATGCGCCAATCATTACCGACCGCGTGATGGGGCAAGACCCAAGCACTGGTTTCGACATTCTCTTCAAGGATGGCCGGTATGGTCCATACGTTGTTCTGGATGACCCGAAGGCTGCAAAGCCAAAGACCGGCTCGCTATTCAAGTCGATGAGCCCAGAAACCCTGACCCTCGAGGATGCCATCGCGCTGCTTTCATTGCCGCGCGTGGTTGGCATCGACCCAGAGGCTGGCGTCGAAATCACCGCCCAAAACGGAAAGTTTGGCCCATACATTAGCAAGGGCAAAGACTCGCGCTCGCTGACCAGCGAAGATCAGCTATTTAGCCTCGATCTAGCCGGCGCCCTCGAGATTTTTGCCCAGCCAAAGTATGGCGGCCGTCGCACGGCTGCCACCCCGCTAAAAGAGTTCGGCGAAGACCCAACTTCGGGTCTTGCCGTGGTGGCAAAGACTGGTCAGTTTGGCCTCTATGTCACCGATGGTGCGGTCAATGCAACGGTTCCAAAGGACGAAAATCTTGACGAGATGTCGCCAGATCAGGCCTTCGAGCTTTTGGCCATTCGCCGTGAGAAACTTGGACTGGAGCCTGGTCAGGCTCCAGCGAAGGCTGGCAAACCAACCAAGAAGGTTGGTGCCACCCGCGTAGTCAAGGCCGGATCCACTCGAAAGAAAAAATAATGACAGCAGGGCTCTTCATATCTCTTGAAGGAATCGACGGGGTTGGCAAATCAACTCAGTCTGACCTTCTCGAAGAGTTTCTGTGTCAGCAGGGCAAAACCGTGGTTCGCACACTCGAACCGGGTGGCACCGAACTCGGTCAAGAGATTCGCCACATGCTGCTGCACCGCAAGGGCGATGTGGCGCCTCGTGCCGAAGCGCTGCTTTATGCAGCCGATCGCGCTCACCACGTTGCGACCAAGATTCGCCCGGCGCTGGCACGCGGTGAAGTTGTCATCACCGACCGCTACCTTGACTCATCCGTGGCCTATCAGGGTGTGGGTCGTGCCCTTGACCCGGCCGATGTGCGAGAGATTTCAATGTTTGCTGTTGAGGGGCTGCTGCCAGACTTGACCATTCTGTTAGACCTTGAAGCCAGCGAGGCGTCTGCTCGTCGCAACCAAACCGGTGAGGCTCCAGATCGTCTCGAGAGTGAAAAAATCGAGTTTTTCGAAGCGGTTCGCGAGGCCTTTCTCGACATGGCTGAGTCAGAACCGCAGCGCTGGCTCGTGGTTGACGCGCGTCAAACCATCGAAGCGATGCAGGCTCAGATTCGCGAGCGGGTCAGCCAACTGCTGGGTTCAAAGTGAGCGAATCAAAAGCAATCTGGGATGACCTTCTGGGCCAGCCAGAGGCAGTAGCCCAACTTGAACTGGCAGTGCGCCATCGCGATCAGGGTGTTCATCACGCTTGGTTGATGACCGGCCCTCCTGGCTCGGGTCGATCAAATCTTGCCCACGCTTTTGCCGCCGCTTTGCTCTGCCCAGATGGCGGTTGTTCGGTTTGCAAGAGTTGCGTGATGGCTAAGGCCTCGACTCATCCAGATATTTCGGTGCTTTCCACCGAAAAAGTTGTCATTTCAATCGAAGAAGTTCGCAAGCTGGTGGCCGACTCTCAGTTCGGCGCTTCGATGGGCAAGTTTCGCATCATGATCATCGAAGACGCCGACCGCATGATTGAACGCTCATCGAACGTTCTATTGAAAGCACTAGAAGAGCCGCCTGCCGGAACCATCTGGTTGCTTTGCGCTCCGTCTGAGGCCGACATGTTGCCAACAATTCGTTCTCGCGTCAGAAGAGTTGGCCTTAAGGTGCCGGCCGTTGAAGAAGTGGCTCGCCTGTTGATTGCTCGAGACGGCATCGATGCGAAGCTGGCCCATCAGGTTGCCGCCGAGTCGCAAAGTCACATTGGCATGGCGCGCCGGTTGGCGACAAGTCACGAGGCTCGCAGCCGAAGGCGTGAAACCCTACTTACGGCTCTGGCAATCAACGGTGTCACCTCGGCGGTTAACGCCGCAGAGCGTTGGCTAGATATCGCGAAAAAAGATGCCGAGGCATTGACCGCAGACCGTGACCTTGAAGAGCGAAACGCGATGCTAAAGACCATGGGCATTCAGCCTGGAGAGACCGTGCCAAACAATTTGAAGGCCGATCTCAAGGCCCTAGAAGAGGGGCAAAAGCGTCGTGCAACTCGAAGCGTGCGAGATGGCATTGACCGCATATTGGTTGACTTGTTGTCGCTCTATCGCGATGTTTTGTCGGTGCAAATTGCCGCAGATGCCCCGCTGATCAACGAAGAGCTTGCCGGGCAGATAGGCGAAACCGCCAGGTCAACTTCACCGGCTAGCACAATACAAAAACTGGATGCCATCGCGCAGGCCAGAATCAGAATCGATCGAAATGTGCGCGACCTGATGGTGCTTGAATCGCTCGGTGTAAGTCTCAGAACAAAGGCAAGCTAATGCGAAAACACAACCGAATTGCTTCACTATTGTTCGCCGGCCTTCTAGTCTTAACTGGCTGTGCCACGACCAGTCAGCCTGCATCTAGCGCAACTAAGGTGGCACCACCAAGTGTTGCTCAAGCCGAAAAAGTGCCAGCCAACCTAAAGCCCTTTTATGCGCAGAAGGTCAGCTGGTCTGGCTGTGGCAACCGCATCTACTGCACGAAGGTGACAGTGCCAGCAGACTGGTCGAAGCCGACCGCCGGCTCGCTCAAGCTCGCGGTTGCATATCGAGCCGCCGATAACGCAAAACCGCTTGGCTCAATCATCTTTAACCCTGGCGGCCCAGGCGCATCCGGTTATGACTGGATCTTGCAGTCGGTTGACTATTTGGGAACAGCCAACCTACGCGCCCACTACAACATGGTGGGTTTTGACCCTCGCGGAGTAGGCCACAGTCAGCCGACCGTCAAGTGTCTGGATGCTGCCGGCACCGACCACCTGCTTTATGACGACAACGGCCTGCCTCTCGGTTCGCCAGCCGATATTGCCGAAACCTCAAAAACCATGAAGGCCTTCGCCTTGGCCTGCGCCAAAAACACAGGGCCGGCCATGGCGCATATAGATACCGTTTCGGCCGCAAAAGATATTGATGTCATCCGTGCCGTGATGGGTTCGAGCAAGCTCAACTATCTTGGTTTCAGCTATGGCACCCAGCTTGGTGAGACCTATGCGGCGCTGTTTCCGACCAAGATTCAGCACATGGTCTTGGACGGCGTAATCGATCCGACAGTGCCCGACTGGCAGCAAAGCGTGGTGCAGCTGAAGGGTTTTGACCAGGCTCTGCGCAACTACCTGGCCAATTGCCTCAGCTCATCTGATTGCCCATTCACGGGCACCGTAGATCAGGCCATGGATCGCATCCGGTTATTCATGAAAAGCCTTGAGCAAACCTCACTTCCAACCAAATCAGGTCGCAAGTTGACGGTGTGGGGCGCTAACACCGGTCTGATCATGCCGCTCTATTCAAACTCTTATTGGCCACAGTTGAGTCAGGCGTTCACCGAGGCGTTTCACGGTGACGGCTCAACGTTTTTGGCGCTAGCCGACACCTACAACGATCGCAACGCAAACGGCACCTATGCAGACAACCTTATGGAGGCCAACATTGCTATTTCATGTCTGGATGGTCGCCAGGCAGGCGATGCAACTTCGATGGCCAAGCAAAATGCTCGCATGCTTGCCGCTAGCCCAACCCTGGGTCGCTATTGGCAGTTCGGTGCGCTAACTTGTGCCAATTGGCCTTATCCGGTGGTGTCACATCCAAGCGATTACAGCGCCAAGTCTTCGCCAGACATTTTGGTGATTGGCACAACGGGAGACCCGGCAACACCTTATGAGCAGGCGGTTTCGGTGGCAAACCACGTGCTTGCCCACGGGCACCTGGTGACCTGGCACGGCGAGGGTCACACAGCCTATGGCCGCTCAAACTCATGCGTGGCTAACACGGTCGATAACTATTTCATCAGCGGTGCCATTCCGGCAAGCGACCCAAACTGCTAGGGATTAGTTGAGGCATTGGCGTGGTTGCAACTGACTAGACCTCAGAAAGCGATCCATTGCCAAATAACGCACTTCAAGAAAATCTTTCGAAGCGATTTAGACGCCTACTCTCTGGCGACCCAAATGGAGTGCCGCCTTGGCTTGAGGTTGTCGCAGCCGGCGAAGACGAGGGGCTTTACCTTCCAACCGACGCGCCATGGATTGTGCACGCCGACTTCGGCACCCTCGTGGGTGGCATCCGCGCTCTCTTGATGCAAGCTCTTCACCCGGGTTCACTAACCGGCGTAGCCAACCATTCGCGCTATGAGCAAGACGCGCTCGGGCGTTTAGCCGGCACTATTCGATGGCTGACCGTGACCACATTTGCCTCGAACACCGCGGTGGCCAACGAAGCCAATCGAGTTAACCGAATGCACACTCGAGTGACGGGTGAATATCAGACTTCGGCCGGCGAGCAACGACCATATAAAGCGGCCGACCCCGACCTTTTGTTGTGGGTGCACATTGCCTTTATGGATTCGTTTTTACGCTGCCACCAGATGTTTGCGTGGCGTGAAATTCCGGTAGGCACCGATGCTGAAGCGGTTGCCGGTGAGAGTGGCGCCGACTCCTACATTCGCCTGTGGGCCAAGTCGGTCGCACCGCTGGGCTTGACTGGTGCACCCATGAACGAGAGCGAGCTCATCGCCGAAATCGAGCGTTATCGTAGCGAGCTGGTAGCCACCGAAAAAACCCTCGATGTCGTCAAGTTCATCAAATATGCTCCGTTGCCAGCAACCGCGCGGCCAATCTACAGCCTGCTGTTCAACGCGGCGGTTGTGTCTTTGCCGTTGGAGTTTCGCGAGATGCTCGGGCTCAAAGCCAAACCTCGCTGGGTTATCCAGCCGCTGACGCGTGCGGTCTTGAGAATAATGCGCTTCGCCATCGGCCCAGAGAGCCCAATTGAAGATAGCGCCGTGGCACGTCTGCAACGAATCGGTAAACTGGATTAGTTGCCCGCGGGCAGCACGCCGCCGTAGCTCAGTTGGTAGAGCAGCTCCCTCGTAAAGAGCAGGTCTGGGGTTCGATTCCCCACGGTGGCTCGGTGGGTTTCTCGAAATCCTCGAGAAAAAACTGATTCTATGAATGGGTGAGCAATGATGCTGACAGAAGCCGAGCTTCTTTCTAAGGTTCCAACCGGTCTTTATATTAACGGCGAATGGTTGCCGGGCTCAGGGGCTCACGGCATAGACGTCGAAGACCCAGCCACAGGCAAAACACTGGCGACAATTGCAAATGCCTCAGCCGAGGATGGTCTTCGCGCGCTGACTGCAGCGGCAGACGCTCAAGAAAAGTGGGCCAAAACCAGTGCGCGCGAACGTGCCGAGTTGCTTCGTCGCACTTTTGAAATTGTTCGCTCTCGCTCTGAAGAATTTGCCATGTTGATCAGCCTTGAGATGGGCAAGCCGCTGGCCGAAGCACGTGGCGAGGTTGCCTATGGCAACGAGTTTGTTCGCTGGTTCAGCGAAGAAGCCGCTCGCATCGGCGGACGCTTTGGTTCAAACCCAGAGGGCACCGGCAAAATGCTAATCACCAAGCGCCCCGTCGGTCCGGCGTTTGCCATCACCCCTTGGAACTTTCCGCTGGCCATGGCTACGCGCAAGATTGCTCCTGCAATTGCCGCCGGTTGCACCATGGTGGTCAAACCGGCAGAGCTCACCCCTCTGACCACTTTATTTTTTGTGCAGGCGCTTGAAGAAGCAGGTCTTCCAGCCGGAGTGATTAACGTCATCACTACCAGCACCTCGGCCGCAACATCGGCGCCAATCATTGCCGACCCTCGCCTTCGCAAAATCACATTTACCGGATCAACGGGTGTTGGCGTGCGTCTGCTTGAGCAGGCAGCCAAAAACGTGCTTCGAACATCAATGGAGCTCGGCGGAAACGCACCTTTCTTGGTATTTGAAGATGCCGACCTCGATGCTGCCGTCGTGGGTGCGATGCAGGCCAAGATGCGCAACATCGGTCAGGCTTGCACCGCGGCAAACCGTTTTATCGTTCACGATTCGGTTGCCGATGAGTTTGCCAGCAAGCTAGGCGCCAAGATGGATGAGTTGCATCTCGGCCGCGGCGTGCTCGACACCACCACCTGTGGTCCGGTTATCAACCGAGCCGCTCAAGAAAATATGCAGCGTCTGGTTGATTTGAGCGTCAGCGAGGGTGCCGATTTAGTGACCGGAGGCTCTTCGCAGGGTTCAGAGGGCTATTTCTTTAAGCCAACCGTTTTGGCCAACGTTCCAGAATCGGCGAGCATCCTTGGCGAAGAGATTTTTGGCCCTATCGCACCAATCGTGCGATTCAAGACCGAAGATGACGCAGTTCGCATCGCCAACAACACCCAGTATGGTTTGGTCAGCTATGCGTTCACCCAAAGCTTGGCTCGCAGCATGCGCTTGGTGGATAGCCTCGAAAGCGGAATGTCTGGCATCAACA
>CAIPNT010000186.1 GCA_903866485.1 uncultured Micrococcales bacterium
GAGCGATGGGTAAGTGCGAGTTCGAGCAGCTGCGGCTCGATGTCAACGCCTAGGCGATTGCTAAGTACGTCGACGTTCACGCTAAGACTCAAAAAGTCTTAGGCGTCAGCGACCTTGCGGCCCTTGTACTCAAGGAACAGTGCGTTGCCGGCTGCATCCTCAACTACCTTGGCGCGGTGAGGCAAGCTGTATACGGTCTTGCCATTCTCGATGGTCTTGACCAGGGTGACCTCTGCGGCCTTCCACTGCGAACGACGTGCGTGAGTGCGGGCGCGAGATAGGCGTCTCTTTGGTACTGGCATGGTACTTACTCTTCCTTTTGCGTAAAACTCTGTAGCGCCGTCCACCTGGAATCAACCGGGGCTTCGTGCACGTGGTGCGGGTCTTCTGCAATCTTCAAACCACAATCAGGGCACAGGCCAAGACAGTTCTTTCGACATACTGGTTTGAACGGAAGGCTTAGAACAACCGCGTCACGGATGACTTGTTCAAGATCGATTTGCTCGTCATTGACGACAAATTCATCCTCGTTGGTTAAAGAATAGGCGAAAAGCTCTTGAAAATCTACTTCAACAGGCAGAGTTAGCGGATCTAGGCATCGACTGCACTCGCCATCGGCGTCGGCGAAGACCTCGCCTGTGGCCAAAATGCCCTCGTGAACCGACTCGACACGAAGGTCAAGATCGATGTCATTGCCCGCCGGAACGTTGATGATGCTATCTCCGAGGTTCTCTGGCACGGTGATTTCAAGCTTGTATTCGCGCATCGCGCCAGCCTTGTGCATGATGTCATGCACGGCAATCAAATATGGTGACTCGGCGCTCATTGGCTTATTTCTTTCTGTTTGCCGCCGAGGCAGCAAGTGCTCGGGCTACGGCATTCGACACATATTTTGTCACTGAACCCTCGAGGTCGGCAACCTGCTTAACCAACGAGCTCGAAACGTGGCCGTGCTCTGGGTTGGCCGGTATGAAAATGGTCTCAACACCGGCAAGGTCGCGGTTGACCTGAGCCATCGGAAGCTCATAGTCGAGATCAACATTGCTTCGAAAACCCTTCACCAATGCCGAAGCGCCAACCATGCGACAGTAGTTCACCAACAATCCACTGTCGAGAGTGTCGACCACAATCTTGGCGTTGTTGTGAACGCCGTGCTCGGCGAGGCTGGCACGGATGAGTTCAACGCGCTCGGCACTCTCGAATCGAGGTGTCTTGTTTGGGTTGTGCACGACAACCACGTGCAACTCATCGACTAACAGAGCAGCTCTAGCGATGATGTCGAGGTGACCTAGCGTGATTGGGTCGAATGAACCTGGATAAACGGCAGTGGTTGGCATAACTAAAGGTTAGCCGAGGTGAGCCAGCTTTTGAGCGGCCGCCTGTTACGCCTTGATTAAATTCTCACGCCTTGCCTGATCGGCAAGATCCAGCGCCTGTGCGAGGGGCAGATGTTTTTCAAGGGTCGGGTCTTCGGTCAAAATCTGTTCAGCAGCCACTCTGGCCGATTGAATGATTTTTGCATCCTGAATCACGCGCAAGAGTTTGAGGCTAGAACGTCCACCAGATTGCATGTTGCCGAGCACATCGCCTTCGCGACGCAGCTCAAGGTCAATCTCACTGAGCTCAAAACCATCGAGGGTGGCGGCCACCGCGCGAACGCGCTCGAGCGCCAGAGTGCCATCCTCAGCTGAGGTGAGCAGCAGGCACAGGCCGGGGTTTCCGCCGCGACCAACTCTTCCGCGCAGCTGATGCAATTGGCTAACACCAAAGCGATCGGCGTCTAACACCACCATCACGGTTGCGTTTGGAACATCCACACCCACCTCAATAACCGTGGTCGACACCAAAATGTCAATCAAACCGTCGTTGAAGCGCTGCATCACTTCGGCTTTATCTTCTGCCGAGAGTCGACCGTGAAGTGTCTCGATTCGCAAACCCTCAAGAACCGGGATGGTTCGCAAAGACTCGGTCATTCCGATGGCAGAAGCCAGAGGTTGTCGCGGTTTTTTAGCTAACTCGGCAGCCGCTTCGTCGGTGCCATCACTGAACATCAATTCATCATCGGCCAATCCCCCAGACTCGATTAGTTCAACACCGGGGTCATCCTCGTCAATTCTCGAGCAGACCACGAAGGCCTGGCGTCCGGCCGCCACCTCTTCGGCAACCCTCGCCCAGGTGCGCGCCACCAAAGCCGGTTGCGCCAACTGCACGACATGTGAGGTGATTGGTTGGCGACCGGCAGGCAATTCGGTAAGGGTCGACACATCCAAGTCACCAAACACAGTTACGGCCAATGTGCGTGGAATAGGGGTTGCCGTCATAGTCAAGACGTGTGGCGGCAACTTTGCTTTGCGTCTGAGCGCCTCGCGCTGATCGACGCCAAAGCGATGCTGCTCATC
>CAIPNT010000187.1 GCA_903866485.1 uncultured Micrococcales bacterium
GTCGTGAGTTGACCCGCGGTCTAGGTGCCGGCGCAGACCCAGAGATTGGCCGACGTGCAGCCGAAGACCACGCGGATGAAATTGAGGCAGCCCTAAAGGGTGCCGACATGGTTTTCGTTACCGCAGGTGAGGGTGGAGGCACCGGAACCGGTGCAGCCCCAGTTGTTGCTCGAATTGCCAAGAACCTTGAGGCGCTAACCGTGGGAGTGGTTACCCGCCCATTCGGTTTCGAGGGCAAGCGCCGCTCACAACAGGCCGACATGGGCATCGAGGTGTTGCGCGGCGAAGTCGACACGCTCATCGTCGTGCCAAACCAGCGTCTGCTAGATCTTGGCAACAAGTCAGTTTCGGCCATCGAGGCCTTTGCAACCGCGGATGACGTGCTTCGTGGCGGAGTTCAAGGCATCACCGACCTGATCACCAACCCAGGCCTAATCAACCTAGACTTCGCCGATGTTAAGTCGGTCATGAAGGGCGCTGGTTCGGCAATCATGGGCATCGGAACCGCCAAGGGCGAAGACCGTGCCGTTCGAGCAGCCGAGATTGCTGTTTCGAGCCCACTGCTCGAAGCCAGCATCGACGGAGCACACGGTGTACTTATCTCGATTCAGGGTGCGTCTGACCTTGGTCTTCACGAGATGGACGAGGCAACTCGCCTGATTCAAGAGGCAGTCAGCCCAGAGGCAAACATCATCTTCGGAACCACTATCGACGACACCCTTGGCGACGAGGTTAGAATCACCGTTATCGCAGCCGGTTTCGATGGTGGGCAGCCTCGCAAGGTTGAGCGCAAGCCTTACACCAGCCCAGTCAGCAACCCGTTGGCGGCACCTGCAGCGGTCGCCGCCCCGGCAGCCGCAGCAGTTGTTTCAAACGGTTGGTTTGGCAGCAACACCGAGACCAATACCGCCGCCGTTCCAGTGGTTGAAGCAACCATCGCCGAAGAGCAGGCGGTTGCCAACGAGTCGGCAATCAGCAGCTTGTTCTCGGCTTCAAAGCCACAGACCGAAGACGGCACCTTCGGTGACGATCTAGACATCCCCGACTTCTTGAAGTAAACCGATGTCACTTGCTGAGCGCTACGGCTTGGTCAAGTCTCAGATAGCTGAGGCAACCACCAGGGCCGGGCGCGGCGCAGACGAGGTAACACTCATCGTGGTGACCAAAAATCACCCGACCCGACTGGTCTTTGATTTGCTCGACCTGGGAGCCCGCGACTTCGGCGAAAACCGTGATCAAGAGGCGGCGCCAAAGGCGGCCGAGGTGCGAGCCACGCAAGCCCCGGAACACCGCTGGCACTTCATCGGTCAGTTGCAGAGCAACAAGGTTAAATCGGTGGTCGAATATGCGTCTTCGGTGCACTCGCTAGATCGGCAGTCGCTGCTCGAGGCTCTCGGCAAGGCCACTGCAAATCGCCCTGCGCCACTAGATGTATTCATCCAACTGAACCTCACCGATGACCCGGCCCGAGGTGGCATCCAGTTTGCCGATCTGCACCCATTTGCCGAGAAGGTGCTGCAGCACCGTGGGCTCAGATTGGTTGGTGTCATGGGGGTTGCCTCGCTTGATCAGCAGCTAGAGCGCGACTTTTCGGCAATTCGCAGCGCGAGCGAGCGATTGCAAGAGCTGGCCCCAGAGGCTAACTTGATTTCGGCTGGAATGTCGGAAGACTTCGCGACGGCAATTGCCTACGGTGCGACACACTTGCGCATTGGCACCGCAATCACGGGAAATCGACAGTACTAGCCATATTCTGGGCTTAGTACACATCCGCAGGAGGATAAAAAATGGCTGGAATTATTTCGCAGGTAAGCGGCTGGCTTGGTCTGAACGACGAAGCAGAGTCAGTTCCTTCACGCCCGGCAGCACCGGTTGCTGCCGGTGAGCAGCGCCAGGCACCTCGAGTGACCCAGATTCGTCCGCGCCGCAGCGCCACCGACGTCAACGAGATTTACACCATCGAGCCAACCAGCTATGCAGACGCACGCGAGGTTGCAGCAAACTACCGTCTTGGCATCCCAGTGATCGTCAACATGGCCGAGATGTCAGAAATTGACTCACGACACATGCTCGACTTCATGCTCGGTCTCAAAGAGGGTCTTGAAGGTCACATGAAGCGCGTCACCCAGAAGGTTTACCTGCTAACCCCAAACCACGTTGCCGTAAACGACGAGGATGGCGAAGTGGGCGAGGGCTCAGACGACCTTCTAGTTCGTCCATAACCCACTACCAACACCGAAAACTTCAAAGTCATGGGCCTGATCGCACTAGTTCTTTACTGGTTGCTTCAGGCCTATTTCTTTGTCTTGATCGGTCGCTTTGTGTTTGACCTCGTGCTTTCGGTCAACCGAGACTGGAGGCCGAGAGGCTTGTTGCTTGTGCTGGTTGAGGTTATTTATACCCTCACCGATGCGCCACTCAAGCTGGTTCGCAGGCTTGTGCCACCGCTTAGATTCGGGGGGCTTCAGTTTGACTTTGGTTGGACCCTGCTGCTCGGCGCGGTTTTGTTTGCCGAACGCCTGGTAACGCTCATTGGCTAGAGCCGGTTGTCGTGTCGACAGGCCTTCACGATGGTTTCAACGCGCCTCACAATTGGCACAGCGGGTTAGCGCTTAGGCCTTGCCTGCGGTAACCTGTGTTAACTGCCTCGAGCGCAATATGAGGCGCCAACGATTTGAACTAAAAAGGATTCGCTAATGCCTTTAACCCCTGAAGACGTAGTCAATAAGCGGTTTCAGCCGACCAAATTCCGCGAAGGTTATGACCAGGATGAGGTCGACGATTTTCTCGATGAAATCGTTGTCGAGCTTCGCCGTCTAGGCCAAGAAAACGAAGACCTCCGTCAGCGCCTGTTGGCATCCGAGTCGCGCATCGCAGAGTTGCAACGCAGCGGCGCGGGTCTAGCCGACCAACTCAACAACCCAACAGCAGAGTCTGCGCTGAGCCCGATTCTGACCAACACGCCAAGCGCCTTCCCAGAGGCTACCCAAGACCCGTCAACTTTAGACACGAACAACACCAACAACCTGCTTCAGTTGGCTCGCAAACTGCACGAAGAGCACGTTCGCGAAGGTTTGGCCAAGCGTGACGCCCTCGTCGCCGAGGGTCACGCAACCGCAGCTCGTTTGGTTCGAGAGGCCGAGGCCCAGCAGCGTTCAGACATGAGCCGTCTCGAGCAAGAGAAGGCCCTGATCGAGCACAGCATTCAAGAGCTTCGCAGCTTCGAGCGCGAATATCGCATCAAGCTCAAGAGTTTCATCGAGAGCCAGCTCGAAGACCTCGAGCACTCGGATGGTTCAAACACCAACACCGGTTCGACTGCGGCAATCGAGCAAAACTATCTCGGCTCTAGCTTTGCCCAGAGTTTCAACGCCGAGCCTGCCGCGCCGACTAACCCATTCGGTGGCGACATCGGCTACGGCATCTAATCGGTGGGCATTAAAAAGTCACGCAGCTGGCGCCTGACCTGGTTTTTGCTGGCCGCCTGGTTGATCATCAGTCTTGACCGAGTCGCCAAACTTTTGGTTTTGGCTAACCTACAACCAGGCCAAAGCGTTTCGGTCTGGGGTGACCTGCTCAGATTTGTCTTGGTCTTTAACGACTCGGCGGCATTCTCGTTGGGCTTTGGCATCACCTGGATCTTCACAATCATTTCTTCACTCGCTGCTCTAGGCATCCTGTGGCTTGCCCCCAAGCTTGAAACCACCGGATGGGCAGTCATCGGGGGAGTGGCCCTCGGTGGAGTGGTCGGCAACCTTATCGACCGTCTAACCCGACCACCTGGTTTTGGTGTTGGCCATGTCATCGACTTCATTTCAATTCCGTTCAACTTTCCAATCTTTAACATCGCAGACATGGCAATTGTTGGCGTTGCCTGCGCAGTGGTAATCCGAGTTTTTCTAGGCCATAAAATCGGCAAGGCACCAACCACCTAAATGAGCGAATCACGACTGCTGCCGGTTCCGGATGGCCTCGCCGGTGAACGAGCCGATGCAGGCATCGCCAA
>CAIPNT010000188.1 GCA_903866485.1 uncultured Micrococcales bacterium
CAGGTCAACGAGACGCTTCATAACGAATGGCTTGAAGAGCTCAAGTGCCATCAGCTTTGGAAGACCACACTGGTGCAGCTTCAGCTGTGGACCAACAACGATAACTGAACGACCCGAGTAGTCAACGCGCTTACCTAGAAGGTTCTGGCGGAAACGACCCTGCTTACCCTTTAGCAAGTCAGAAAGCGACTTAAGGGCACGGTTACCGGTTCCGGTAACGGCGCGGCCACGGCGACCGTTGTCGAATAGTGCGTCGACGGCCTCCTGAAGCATGCGCTTCTCGTTGTTCAAGATGGTCTTTGGAACGGCACCTAGGTCGATGAAGCGCTTCAGACGGTTGTTGCGGTTGATCACACGACGGTATAGGTCGTTGAGGTCAGAGGTCGCAAAGCGTCCACCGTCAAGCTGAACCATAGGACGGATTTCTGGCGGAAGAACCGGAAGAACGTCTAGGACCATCGAAGTCGGAGGGGTGCTTGAACCGATGAATGACTGAACAACCTTGAGGCGCTTGATTGCCTGAGTCTGCTTTGAGCCCTTGGTGGTTGCAATCTGCTCGCGAAGCTCGGCAGCTGCTGCATCAAGGTCGAACTCGGCTAGAACCTGCTGAACAGCCTCGGCACCGATTGAGGTGTCGAAGTATTCACCGAAGCTGTAGTCGAAGTGGTCAAAGATGACGTCGTTCTGAACTAGGTCGCCTACCTTGATTGATAGGAACTGACGCCAGGCCAACTGCTCTTTCTGCAGGTTGGCTGGGCGCTCTACGCGAGCGTATTCCTTGACAATCTTGTCGGTCTTCTTCTTGAACTCAGAGATCAGCTGCTTGATGCGCTTCTCTTCTGCAGGAGTGCGAACGACAGCAATTTCGGTCTCGTCGGCGGCCTCTTCGGCTGCGGCGGTGGCCTTCTTGCCCCAGAAGGTGTCTGGGTTGCGCTCTTCGGCTTCAACAAGCTGCTCGATTGACTTTACGAACTGTGCGTCAACCCAAAGCGGGGCTTCCCAAAGCTTGATTGAAGGCTCAAGGGTTAGACCGAAGGTTGCAAGCTCGTCATACTCGGCCTGACCAACGGCAAGCATTTCATCCTGGCGGTTCTCAAGAAGAGTGCGCACACGGTGAATGTAGTCTTCCTTGATTAGACCCTTGTCTAGTTCGATGTCTTCGCGGTGAATCTTCATGACGCGGTAGGCAGCGAAGTAGATGATCTTCTCTAGGTCTTTTGGAGCCATGTTTAGCAAGTAGCCAAGGCGTGATGGAACACCCTTGAAATACCAGATGTGAGTAACCGGTGCGGCTAGCTCGATGTGACCCATGCGCTCACGACGAACTGACGACTTGGTTACCTCAACACCACAGCGCTCACAAACGATGCCCTTGAAGCGAACACGCTTGTACTTGCCACAGCTGCACTCCCAGTCCTTGGTAGGACCGAAGATCTTTTCACAGAAAAGACCGTCCTTTTCAGGCTTTAGGGTGCGGTAGTTGATGGTCTCAGGCTTCTTTACTTCACCGTTTGACCAAGAGCGGATGTCGTCCGAAGTGGCTAGGCCTACTCGGAGAGCGTCGAAGTTTTCAACTTCCATGATTTCTTCTCTTTCCTAAATCTCTTAGAAACCGGTGTACTCGGTGTCGACTGATGAGTTCTCGTTGCGTGAAAGGTTGATGCCGAGTTCTTCCGCTGCGCGGTCTGACTCGAAGTCATCTTCCTTAAGCGATACAACCTGGCCGGCGGCGTTGAGAACCTCAACGTTTAGGGCTAGAGACTGCATTTCTTTGGCAAGAACTCGGAACGACTCTGGAATACCAGGAGCCTGGATGTTCTCGCCCTTGACGATTGCTTCATAGGTCTTGACGCGACCGGTGATGTCATCCGACTTGATGGTAAGAAGCTCTTGAAGAGTGTGCGCTGCACCATAAGCCTGCAGTGCCCAAACTTCCATCTCACCGAATCGCTGACCACCGAACTGAGCCTTACCACCGAGTGGCTGCTGAGTAATCATTGAGTAAGGACCAGTTGAACGAGCGTGAATCTTGTCGTCAACTAGGTGGTGAAGCTTCAGGATGTACATGTAACCAACCGAGATGTCTTCTGGGTATGGCTCACCCGAACGGCCATCGAACAACTTAGCCTTACCGGTCTCCTTGACCAGACGGTTTCCGTCACGGTTAGGAAGGGTTGACTTTAGCAATCCAACAATTTCGTCCTTTGAAGCACCATCGAAGATCGGGGTGGCAACCTTGGTGCCCGGAGCTGCTGAACGCATCTCTTCGACCATGGTGTCTGCCCACTTGGCAACGCCTTCAACGTTCCAACCCTGCTTCGAGATCCAACCTAGGTGGGTCTCAAGAATCTGACCGAAGTTCATACGACCAGGAATACCCAGTGGGTTTAGAACTACGTCAACCGGAGTTCCGTCTTCCATGAATGGCATGTCTTCGACCGGAAGGATCTTAGAGATAACACCCTTGTTTCCGTGACGACCGGCAAGCTTGTCACCCTCGGTGATCTTGCGCTTCTGAGCGATGTGAACGACTACGCGCTGGTTTACACCGGCACCTAGCTCGTCGTCGCCAGCCTCGATGTCGAACACCTTGACACCGATAACGGTGCCCTGCTCGCCGTGAGGAACCTTGAGAGAAGTGTCGCGAACTTCGCGGCTCTTCTCGTTGAAGATGGCGCGAAGCAAACGCTCCTCGGCCGAAAGCTCGGTCTCACCCTTAGGGGTTACCTTACCGACCAAAATGTCGCCAGGGCGAACCTCTGCACCGATGCGGATGATGCCGCGCTCGTCAAGCTGAGCCAAGGCCTCTTGAGAGACGTTTGGCAGGTCGGCAGTGATCTCTTCCTTGCCGAGCTTGGTGTCGCGAGCGTCAACCTCATACTCTTCGATGTGAATCGAAGAAAGGGTGTCTTCTTTAACCAGGTTCTGGCTCAGGATGATCGCGTCTTCGAAGTTGTGACCTTCCCATGGCATGAACGCCACTAGAAGGTTCTTACCAAGAGCTAGCTCTCCGTTGTCGGTTGAAGGGCCATCGGCAAGAACCTCGCCGACCTCAACGCGCTGACCAGCCTCAACGATTACTCGCTGGTTGATCGCGGTGCCCTGGTTAGAGCGGTCGAACTTGCGAAGAACGTATGACTTTGTGCCACCCGCGTCCTGCTGAATGGTGATGACATCTGCTGAAACCTCTGAGACAACACCAGCGGTCTTGTTGACCACAACTGCGCCTGAGTCGATCGCTGCAACGCGCTCCATACCGGTTCCGACGAAAGGTGAGTCTGAGCGAAGCAGTGGAACTGCCTGACGCTGCATGTTGGCACCCATTAGCGCACGAGACGAGTCGTCGTGCTCAAGGAACGGAATAAGTGAAGATGACACCGAAGCCAGCTGACGCGGTGAAACGTCTAGGTAGTCGACGTCTGCCTTATCAACCTCAACAACGTCGCCGCGGAAGCGAGCGAATACCTTGTTGTTTGCAAAGGTCTTGTCGGCGTTTAGCGGGGTTTCGGCTGCTGCAATTGCCTTGCCGTCTTCTGCTGCTGCGTCTAGGTATTCGATCTTGCCCGAAACCTTGCCGTTTACAACCTTGTTGTAAGGGGTCTCGATGAAGCCGAATGCGTTGATGCGTGCATAGGCGGTTAGCGAACCGATTAGACCGATGTTTGGACCTTCAGGAGTCTCAATAGGACACATACGTCCGTAGTGAGATGGGTGAACGTCACGAACCTCCATCTGGGCGCGCTCACGAGCGATACCGCCAGGACCAAGGGCCGACAGACGACGCTGGTTAGCGAGACCTGCCAGTGGGTTGTTCTGGTCCATGAACTGTGAAAGCTGCGAAGCACCGAAGAACTCCTTGATCGCGCTGACGACTGGACGCAGGTTGATCAGGGTCTGTGGCGTGATTGCCTCGATGTCCTGAGTCGACATGCGCTCGCGAACAACGCGCTCCATGCGGCTTAGACCGATGCGAACCTGGTTCTGGATGAGCTCGCCAACGCTGCGGATGCGGCGGTTTGAGAAGTCATCGATGTCGTCAGAGTTGACGGCAATCTTTACCGACTTGCCGGCCATCTTGATTGGGAACTCGAGGCGAGCACCGGTTGAAACGGCTGCCGAGTTAGCAATCTGCTGGTCGAACAAAAGCAAGTATTTGATAGTTGCGACAACGTCTTCAACGGTCAAGGTGTTGGCCGATGCGTCAACGTTTAGACCTAGCTTGCGGTTGAGCTTGTGACGACCAACCTTGGCCAGGTTGTAGCGCTTGGTGTCGAAGTAGGTCGACTTCAACCATGCCTCAGAAACCTCGGCTCCGGCGGTCTCGCCGCGAACCTTGCGGTAAAGCTCACGAAGAGCGTCTTCCTTGGTGATGATTGGGTTAACGAAAACCTTTGACTTGTCATAAGCCAGAGTGTTCTCAACTAGGTCTAGGTCGAAAGTCCAGTTAGGTGCTCCAGCCTTCACAGCAGACTCGATGTCCTTGAACTCTTCACGAATCTGGTCTTCGCTTAGGCCAAGAGCCTTCAAGAAGATGGTTGCCGAGACCTTGGTCTTGCGGTCTACCTGAACCTGGATGATTGGCTGGCCGAAGCGAGCGATTGGCTTGCGGTCGTCGCGAACCCACTCGGTTAGAAACTCTAGGTAAGAACCACGGCTCGGAATGATCTGAGCCTTGTTGTTGCGAACGTCGAGGTTACCGGTGGTGTTGGTTGAAACCGAGAAGTAAACACCAGGTGAGCGAACCAGCTGAGAAACAACAACACGCTCGGTGCCGTTGATGACGAAGGTGCCCTTTTCGGTCATCACAGGGAAGTCGCCCATAAAGACGGTCTGTGACTTGATTTCACCGGTTAGGTAATTGGTGAACTCGGCCTTGATATAAAGCGGCTGAGTGTATGACTTGCCCTTGGTCTTGCACTCGTCAGGAGTGTAAGCAGGGTCATAAAGCTCTGGGCTTCCGAAGGTTAGACCCATCTTGGCGTCTTGCGACGAGTTGGCTGAGTCTTCGATAGGAGAAATCTCTTCAAAGATTTCTTCTAGGCCAGTCTTAGCGGCTGGGCCTTCCTTCTCGCGCCACGCAGGTGCACCGACGAGCCAGTCAAAGCTCTCGGTCTGCAGGCTTAGTAGGTTGGGTAGTTCGATCGGCTCTGGTGACTTTGCAAATGAAAGTCTCTTAGCGAGGCGGTCGTTCTTAATGGTTTTTGCGTTCTTCGCAGCCAATGTTCCTCCAAGGAATACTGCTATTCAATGATCGCGACTCAGAGAATAGATGGGTGAAAAATCGCAACCTAAACCTGTGACGCCAAAATATGCGGTCACGCGCGCAGCCAAAATATGCATGCGGGGTGTTTGGGAGCAAAGGTTCAGTCTATAACGATTTAGAAAAACTTGTAAACATTTTTTCTGGTAAATCGCACAGAAAATGTGTTTTGGTGCTAAAAGAACAAAAACAGCTTGCCGCGCAGGTTTTTCTCGAACTTTTCAAACGAACCATCCACCGCTGAAAGGTCTCGAGCGTCGAGAATCAGCGAGGTGGTGCCATCCTCAAATTTGGCCAAAACACACGGCTCCCGCCCCGTGCTAGAGCTGACAGTTTCAACCCGAAGGCCATACTGTTCTGCCAACCTAGCCTTGAGTGCCTGAAACTTTGACTTTTGCTTGGTGATGCGTTTGAGATCGCAACCACCGATGGCTAGTCCCTTCTTAGCCAGGTGAACCGCAACCAGCGCAACCGGAGTTGATTGCACTAGCAGCTGACAATCGCGTCGTTAATCTTGTCGGCCCACTCTTGCGGGTTTTCGACACCGACAATCAGGCGCGTAAAAGAGGTGCCCCGCGCCTCGGGGTTCATCTTGTCGGCAAGATTGATTTCAAGGGGAAGGCCGGCCTTGCGAGTCCAGCTGACAAATGCGCGGTCTCCCTTTTGCAAGTAGGTGCCGGCGATAACTAGGCCAGGCAAACCGGTTCCAGGCACGCGAAGTCCGAGGTTCATCCACCATTTTTTGTCAACCACGGCTGCACCCCGAATCGCAATGCCGTTTACGCTAACATCGCCGTGCAGCGCCGCAAGTTTTTCGAGTGCGGTTAGGCGAACGGTCAATTTGTCTTCGGTTAGCTCAATTGTTGGCATGTTTCTATTGTTGCGGCTTTGATTGGCTAGTCAACGTCGCGACGCATGGTGGTTGCCATCGCTATTGCGGCGAAGGCGGCTCCATAGCCAAGCATCAGCAGGCTCGCCTGCCAAGGCTCGAGATAGTTCGTGGTGTCGATGCCCGCTCCCGTTGCTTTCACATGAAGGTTCAACATGCCCGCAATTGCCCCGGTGGCCCACCATTTCGCCGAATCTGGAAACACCAGCAGCATTATTGGCTCAATCAGGTTTAGCCACACCATAACCGTCACAATGCCGATTATCTGGCTGCGAAGTAAAGCGCCAACTGCCACGCCAACCACCGCGAGCACTGCACCAGAATCAGTGCTGCCAAGATCGTGTCGAGAATTGCGGTGTCGCTTGGCGCTGCTGCCTCGGGATAGAAACCCAACGCAATTTTTGCGGTAACTATTGCAATGCCAGCTGAAATCAGCTGAAACGCGGCACCCGCAACTGCTGCCATGGCCGCCTTGGCAAGAAATACCCGACTGCGTTTTGGCGCAGCCAAGAAGGTGGCGACAGCGGTTCCTTGTCGAAACTCGCCGGCCATCAGAAGCACGCCGAGGATGATGGCAAATAGGTAAGCCGAGGCAGCCTTGCCATAGACGGTGTCGACAATGGCCGATTGGCTGAGCCCATCGACGCCCATGAACCTGCGCGCATGACTTAGAACGTATGGGGTCACTCCCGCGCTCAAACTTGCAAGGGCAATTGAGGCCAGCAATAAGCCATAGGTTGAGCGTGCATAGATTAACTTGCGCCACTCAGATTTGAAAAGGTTCATTTGCCACCACCGGTGCTTGAGTTTGAAGAAGCTTGATTCTTGAGCGTGAGTTTAAGGAAGGCATCTTCGAGAGTGCCATCGCCCACTACCGACTTGATATCACCAGCGACGATCATTTCGCCGTGGTTGATGATGATGACATCGTCGACTGTGTGCTGCATTTCGGCCAGTTGGTGAGATGAGACAAGGATGGTGCGACCTTCGTCGGCGAACTTGCGCAAGAAACCGCGCAACCAAGCGATGCCAATTGGGTCGAGGCCGTTTGCCGGCTCGTCAAGCACCAAAATTTGAGGGTCGCCAAGCAAAGCCGCAGCCAGCGACAGTCGCTGCTTCATGCCGAGCGAAAAGCCCTTGGTGCGCTTGCCGGCAGCATCGGTTAGTTCAACCAATTCGAGCACCTCGTCGACTCGAGAGTCTTTGATGCCAGCCGCGGCGGTGATTACCTTCAGGTTTTGCCTCGCGGTGAGACCGGCATGAAAACCGCGACTGTCAAGAACCGCACCTACTTGATGAAGTGGATGTTCTAGCTCGCTATAGGCAACGCCTTTGATCAGTGCCGTGCCCGAGGTTGGCGAGGCAAGACCTAGCAGGCATCTGAGTGCGGTGCTCTTGCCCGCGCCGTTGGGGCCGAGAAATCCGGTGATTGCACCGGGTGTGATCTCGGCGTTGAGGTTATTGACCGCTAGTTGCTTGCCATAGCGCTTGGTCAACTGGTTGAAGCTAATCGTTGATGTGCTCACGTTGCGAGTCTATGCCTATGTCGAGCCTGTCTCGTCCAAAAAGTTCGCGCAACGCATCAATACGCCGATTCGTCAACCGCCCCAAGCCGATAAGTTCTGATCAGCCAAGCGACACCACCAAGTGTTGGAAAGAGCAGAACGACTGCAATCCAGAAGAACTTGGCAGCCCGGTTTAAGCCCGAGTCAATAATGACGCCTTTGATGCACCAAAATTCAAAGACCAGTGAGGCAAGCGCCAACATGGCGAGCATTAGGTGAACGAGCGAAAAGGTGATCACCAGATCTGCCCCGATGCATTGGCTTGCAAGTTGTACGTTTCACTCCAACTAACTGGCACAATGCCTACCTGCAGGGTGAATAGCCATTGCTGAGACAGCACCCGCTGCGATGAAGAACCGCTGTCAGAGCAGTTCTGTGGAGCAACCGTATAGGCCACAGCCCAATCCACCTGGCAACGTTGATAGCCAGTGAACCCCCTATAGGTTGAGGTCACCCAAACTCGAGCGCCATCATAAAAGATGACGCCACTTTGAGTTTCACTATCGGTTATGTTGTTTCGTTGCTGTAGGAAACTTTTGCTCCTAACCGTTCCCAATGTCACGGCTGCAGAAAGTGCCGCAAACCCCGGTGACACCGTGGTGCCTTGCATCTGGGCCAAGTCGCTCAAGGTCGCGATCTTTGAATCCGAGAATTTGGTCACGATAGATGACTTACAACCGTTTAGCGCGGAATTCGAAAGACCTCGAGCCGCGAGCTGTTTTGCTACCAATAGACA
>CAIPNT010000189.1 GCA_903866485.1 uncultured Micrococcales bacterium
CTCTATCCACTGAGCTACGAAGGCGAGAACATCAAATATACGCCCTTTGCTAGCTACCCCGCTGGGCAAGCCTAAGTCGATTGTTCGACTCAAAAAGTTAGTCTTGAAATATGTGGAACGAAGACCTATCTGGAGCAAGAATCTCACGAGCTAACTGGGATGCTTGGCAGCAAGAAATTGCCTCGATAGGCGTGACCAACCCCTTGGTCAACTTTGAAACCAACACCTTCGGTCAAATCGACCTAGAGCGAAGCCATCCGGGTGGTTTTTCACAGTTTGTAACCGGCCGCACCACAATGCTCTCAAACCTCGTTCGCGACCCACTTGCCTATTCACGAGCACTGTCGGCGGCTCGCCGAATCAAGGCCAAGGCAGATCGAATTTCGACCGGCTTCGGAATCGAAACTCTGCACCTGGTAGGCGGTTTGGCAGATTTTGAGGGCGACGGCTTTGACCTCAAGATGCCAATTTTAATTTGGCCAATCACCATGAATAAGAAAGCTGACGAGTATGAGCTGGCCCTTGCCGGCCCAGCCATCGTGAACCCAGCATTCACGGATGCCCTCGAGGTTAGCTATGGTCTCAAACTAGACGAGGCCCAGCTGCTAAAACTGCAGAGCGCTAGTTCTGACCTTGTGCCGCTTTCAGTGTTGAATTTTCTGGCTGACTTGACGGCCGAAAAGGCACGTCTAGACATTAGACGCATTCTGGTCATCGGCAATTTCACCACGGTGCAAACCCAACTTCTGCGCGACTTTGACCGCAAAGAAACAGATCTTCTAGTCAAACTGGCTGGCGAACCATCCGATGGCCTCACCGATGTGCCTGCGACAGAAATGCTGTTTGTTGCAGATGCTGACTCGGTTCAAGTTCGCGTGGCTCAGCGCGCGCTTGCCGGGCAAAGTTTTGCAGTCGAAACCTTGCCTGGCTGCGGCTATGTTCAGACTGTTGTCAACACGCTTGGTGTTTTGGTTGATGCCAAGAAGTCTGTGCTCGTGGTTGCTCCGCGCCGCCAAACGCTTAGCGAATTGGCCGATCGACTATCGGCCAACGGTTTGGCTGGGCTGGGCATTCGCGCGCATTCAACCTGGGTAGATGCTGTGGCCGCAATCTCAAGAAATGAGAAGGCACAGTCGGTTGACCTGGCCGGGGCACGCGGTCGACGCCTTGCCACCGAACAAGAACTAGATTCGTATTTCAAGGCCCTTGATCGCAAAGTTGAGTCGCTTGGCGTTTCAATCAGCGATATTTTGCGTGAGCTTTCTGCGCTCAGCTCGATGCCGCACCCACCGGTGACCAACGCTCGAATCGAAGCCAAACACCTAACCGATCATCTAGATCGCAACAACGCTCTGACCTTGCTGGCCGAGGCGGCCGACCTCGGCGAATTTAGATTTGGCCCCCAAGACACCGCCTGGTATCAAGCTCAATTCGACTCTCCTGGCCAGGTTGAGCAGGCCATCGCGCTCGCCAAGCGTTTGCGCGACGAGACTTTTCCGAGTCTCTCGGCTCTCTTGGCCGACTTCGTGGCCAAAGTGAATTTCAAGCCTGCCAAAAACATGCAGGATTACGGCGCGTACATCAAACTATTTATCGGTGTTCGTGAAACCCACGACCGATTCGTTGCTGACGTATTCGAACGTCCGTTGACTGAACTGATTGCCGCCACCGCTCCACGAAAAGGCGTAGACAAGGCAGATCGGCCACAAATTTCGGGGGTCAATCGTCGTCGCCTTAAGAAGTTGGCCAAGGAATATTTGCGTCCGGGAGCCCACGTCGCCGACCTTCACGTTTCGCTACTCGAGATTCAGAGGCAGCGCGAACAGTGGCAGCAATACTCTTTAGGTGTGGCAAATCCGGCTGTGCCAGGAGGCATAAATGACGCTCAGGTCGCCTACCAATCGTTTGTCTCTGACCTCGAGGTCTTGCAGCGACACCTTGACCCAGAATCGACTGAGCCTGAACTCGCCAAGCTTGACTTAGATAAGCTCAAGGCCAAGTTGCACTCGTTGGCCCAAGACACCGAAGCTCTTGCGAACCTGGGAGACCGCGCCATGCTGTCGGGTCGTTTGCGAAACTCGGGCTTGGGTGCCTTAGCCCGCGATCTTGCCAAATTGCACACCGCAAAAGATCGCTTAGCTGTTGAACTTGATCAAGCATGGTGGCAGTCGGCTCTCGAGTTTGCCCTCACGCAAGATTCGACCATTCTCGGTTTCACCGCCGATAGAATCTCAGCCAACGAACAATCGTTTAGAGATGCCTATCAAAACCAGATCGAGTTGGGGGCACAGGCATTGTCAAAGCAGCTGGCCGACCGATGGCACACTGCGCTTCAGGCAAACGAAGCTGAGGCGCAGGCCTTGAAGCACCTGCTCAAGAGTGGGTCTGCCGACCTACTTGGGCTAGCAAATGCAGCCCCGAACATCGCGCCGGCAATCGCATCCGTTCAGTTAATGTCGCCATTTGAGGTGCCTGCAAACACTTCCAAGAATGCCAAGTTTGATGTGGTGTTGGTGCTTGATGCTGCTGGAACCACGATTTCGGAAAACCTAGCAGCCCTTTCACGAGCAGGCCAGGTGATTGCCTTCGGTGACGACGCAATTGCGTCGCCAACCGGGTTTGAGGTCGAATCGCGCGCCATTGCACTTGGCAGAGAGTTGCCTGCCGTTTCGATTTTTGCCGAGGTGAGGCGGGTGTTTGGCAGTGAGGTGTTGCGCAATAGCTATCGCACATCAAGCCAGGCTTTGGGCGACCTGATCAATCGAGAGTTCTATCAAAACCGCATCAAATTCGAGCAGAGTGCCGCCGAATATCTCGGGCAAAAAAACTTCCACATAGATTTAGTGACTCAAGAAAATCGCGCGACCAGCACTATCGATGGGGCTACCGAGAGCTTAGACGCCGAAGTGCAACGAACTGTTGAGTTGGTTTTGAACCATGCCCAATGGCACCCTGAGCAGTCGCTGCTCGTGGCCAGCGCATCTGCCTCGCACGCTGATCGGGTTCGCGCGACCGTCAGCGAGAGCATAAGGCACCGCCCAGAATTGGCAGAGTTCTTTCACAGCCACGGACGCGAGGCATTCGAGGTTTTGTCGGTCTCCGACCTAACTCACCGCCTAGCCGATCGAGTTATTTTCACCATCGGCTTCGGCCGCACCTCGCACGGAGCTCTGCTTTCAAACTTTGGTCAACTAAGCGAAGCCGATGGCCGTCGCTATCTTGCAAACTTGCTGGTCAGCGCTCGACGCGAAATCACCGTGGTGTCTTGCTTCGAGGCC
>CAIPNT010000190.1 GCA_903866485.1 uncultured Micrococcales bacterium
CCACCCATGGGTTTATCCGTTTGTGGCCCTGGTGCCGATGTTTTTGGCCAAGTTGATTGGCGGTTCTGCCGGTGTAATGACCGGTTGGTTGACTCTGGTCTTTGTGCTCAACGGCATTGGTCTAAGCGCAATCGTTGACTGGGGCAAAGGCCCAAAGACCACGTTTTATGCGGCGGGCTTTTACTTGACCTATCTTGCGGCTCTTGGTTCGGTTTCAATTGGTCGAATCGATTCGGTTGCCACCTATTTGGCGCTCTTGGGTCTGGTGCAGCTATATCGCGATCGCATTCAGTTGGCCATGATTTTCTTTACGCTGGGTGCCTGGATCAAGATTTGGCCGGTCGCCGCCGCGGTGTCGGCATTTATAGCAACCAAGCAACGCCTTAAAGCCTTCTATGCAGCTGCCGGCGCCGTGGTTGGCGTCTTGTTGGTAGGCCTCTTGCTTGGCGGCAACCAAAGCCTCTTCTCTTTCGTTGGCATGCAGGGCAGCAGGGGAATCCAAGTCGAATCGCCGGTGGCCACGTTCTGGATCTGGGCCGCGCTGTTCAAGGCTTCAGGTGTTCGAATCTATTTTGACCAGCAGCTGATCACCGTTCAGGTTGCCGGAGCCTATACCTCGCCGGTTTCGACTCTGATGGGTTTGGCTATGCCCTTGGCGTTGGCCATAACCGTATGGTTGGGCTGGCGAGCTCATCGAGCCGGCGCCGATTCGAAGTGGATTTTTGCAGCAATGAGCCTAACTGCGGTGCTTGACCTAATCGTCTTCAACAAGGTCGGGTCACCTCAGTACGATGGCTGGCTGGCCATTCCAGTCATGGCCGGTTTGCTATTTGGCTATCCAAAGTGGCGCACCGCCGTTATCGGCATCCTTGCCATTGGTGTTTTGACAAACCTGATTTACCCAGTGTTCTATTCAGACCTGATGAGTCTTCAGTTATTCGCGGTGCTGCTGATCACTCTGCGAAACGCAACGCTTATTGCAATGCTGGTTTGGGCCAACCGCCGCCTGTCTCAGCTGGCCAGGGCTTAGTGCTCGAGAAGCTCAACGAGCAGGGGGCCGACTAGGTCGCGTTCAATCAAAAAGCCATCATGTCCATATGACGAAGTGATCGTTCGCAAGCCTCCGCCAACCACGGTTCCGCCGACGTGGTCGGCGATGAGCTGTTGGTCGGCGATCGGAAAGCAACGGTCGCTGTCTATGCCAACCACCAAGCTGTCGGCCTTTACAGATGCGAGCGCCGACTCAACAGAGCCGCGTCCGCGACCGACATCGTGCGAATTCATGGCTTCAACCAATGTGATGTAGCTATTGGCATCGAAGCGGCGGGTGAACTTATTGCCGTGAAAATCTAAATAGCTTTCAACCGCAAAGCGTCCACCTCGACCGAGGGGGCTCACTTGAGACTGCCAACTGCGTTCAAAACGGGCGTTAAGTTCGCCAGGTGAGCGATAGTTCAGCAGCGCCATTCGGCGGGCAAGGGCCAGGCCGCGGTGTGGGCCAAAGCCGGCCTTGGCGTCATAGTAGTTTCCATCGGCAAAGGCCGGGTCGGTTTTGATTGCCTCAACCTGAACCGAGTTTGTCGCTATCTGGTCTGCACTTGTGATGGCTGGCGCGGCTATAACGGCCACCTTCTGCAGGGCATCCGGATACATGATTGCCCATTCGAGCGAGTGCATTGCACCCATAGAGCCGCCAATCACGGCATACCAGGTCTTGATTGCGAGCACTTTAGAGAGTTCAAACTGCGCGTTCACCTGGTCGCGAATGGTTAGGTAAGGAAACTGGGCCCCATATTCGCGGCCGCTAGCGTCAAGCGAAGAGGGTCCGGTTGAACCCTGGCACGAACCAAGCATGTTTGGCGCAACTACGAAGTATTTGTCGGTGTCAATCGCTAGCCCAGGGCCGATAATGTCACTCCACCAACCCTCTGTTGGGTGAGCTTTGCTGGCGCTGCCGGTGGCGTGAGAGTCGCCGGTCAACGCGTGCAAAACCAGAATGGCGTTGGTGTTGTCGGCGTTTAGTTGACCCCAGGTTTCGAAGGCAATGCGCGCCGAGGTAAGAGTGCGACCGTTCTCGAGTTTGAGATTCGAAATTGGTGCAAACTGTCGATCGCCAGCAGGGTCGCCGTCGCGCCACGCTCCGGTCGCCGGTGGGCGACCGATTAGCTGGCGGCTCAGCTCTTCGGTGATAAACGCCGATGGAACCGTGTCTTCGGGGGTTTGAAAATCCATTTGGGTTAAGCCTATCGGCGTGAATCGCAAACCACCAACGCGCTACTTTACGGCTTCGAATCCTGTTTCGAGGTCAGCTATCAGGTCGGCAACTGTTTCGAGCCCTACCGAAAGGCGAACAAGCCCCGGAGTCACTCCGGTAGTCGCTTGTTGCTCTGGTGTTAGCTGCGAGTGAGTTGTTGATGCCGGGTGAATCACCAACGAGCGCACGTCTCCAATGTTGGCGACATGGCTGAAGAGATTCAAACTCTCAACAAACTTTGAGCCCTTGCTTAGACCACCGGCAATTTCGAATGAAACTATGGCTCCAGCGCCCTTTGGTGCGTATTTCTTGCCAGCATCGAACCAAGGGGAGGTCTTTAGGCCCGCGTAGTTGACAGAAACAACTTGAGGGTGCTGCGACAACCATTCTGCGATCTTTTGAGCGTTAGAGACGTGGCGCTCGACGCGCAGGCTTAGGGTTTCGATTCCCTGCAAAAGCTGCCAGGCGCTGTTCGGTGAGATTGCTGAACCAAGGTCACGAAGCAGCTGCACTCTTGCCTTGATTATGTACGCGATGCCGTCGCCCAGTGCGGCGGTGTAATTCACGCCGTGGTACGAAGGGTCTGGCTCGGTTAGGCCCGGGAACTTGTCAGATTTGCTCCATTGGAATTTTCCGCCGTCAACGATTGCTCCGGCAACGACTGTTCCGTGTCCGCCCAAGAACTTGGTTGCAGAGTGAACCACTATGTCTGCTCCGTGCTCAAGTGGGCGAATCAAGAATGGCGTTGCCACGGTGTTATCAACAATTAAAGGCACCCCGTTCTCGTGAGCTACCGAGGCAACGCCTTCAATGTCTAGAATCGAGACCTTTGGGTTGCCGATGGTCTCAGCAAAGAAAGCTTTAGTGTTCGGTTGAACTGCTGCGGCCCACTCCTCTAGGTCATCCTGATCTTCAACAAAAGTGGTTGTGATGCCCAGTTTGGGCAGGGTGTACTTGAACAGATTGTAGGTTCCACCATAGAGCGTTGAAGACGCAACAATATGATCGCCTGCTTGAGCAATATTGAGAATTGCGAAGGTTTCCGCAGCCTGACCAGAAGCCAAGAGCAAAGCCGCAGTTCCACCCTCGAGAGCTGCAATGCGCTTTTCGGCAACATCCTGAGTCGGGTTCATGATGCGGGTATAGATGTTTCCGAATTCGGCGAGACCGAAAAGTTTTGCTGCATGCTCACTCGAATTGAACACGTAGGCCGTCGTCTGGTAAATCGGCGTTACTACCGCGTTGGTTGTTGGGTCAGCAGTTGCACCCGCGTGAATCTGTGCAGTGTCAAAACCCCAGTTGCTTGAATCGGTGCTCATTTTGTTGCCCTAACTGTTGAACGATTTGAGTCAACGATAGGTCAAGGCCGAAAAAGCCGAAACTATGAGTGAAATGAGGCGTAATAAATGTCGCTCACGCGCCTTGTTTTCGGTTTATAAGGAAGCTTGCTCCAAGGCATCAAAGGCCAATGCCGCCAGCAGCGCACAACCATCTGGGATAACCGAGTCATCAAACATCGCTTTATTCGAGTGGTTGGTGGCTGCAGTTGTTGGGTCGATGTCATCCGGGCAGGCTCCCATAAACACGAAAGCTCCCGGAATCGTCTCTAAAACTGACGCAAAGTCTTCACCGCCAGCAATAGGAGTTGGCAGCTGTGCATATCGGCCAGGGCCGAAGGTCTCGGCAACCACTGCCTCGACTCGTTCGATTGCCTTGGCGTCGTTGACCAAAACCTTGGTCGACGGATGAAATTCGATTTCAACCGAGACGCCATGCGCCGCCGCGATTGCCTTAAGCCGTTCGGTTACAAGCTTTGGCATCTTGGCCGAGTTTTCAGCCGAGTAGGTGCGAATAGTTGCGCCGAAAGATGCTGTCTCTGGGATGACATTTTCGGTGTGATCGTCGCCAGCTCTGATCCAACCAACATTGACCACAACTGGATCAAAGGCGTCGAAGCGCTTGGTCACCATGGTCTGCAGAGCGCTAATGGCCTCGGTCATTGGTGTAATCGGATCTTTTGAAAGCCAAGGCATTGAGCCGTGACCGCCGGCGCCTTTGAAAGTTACGGTCATTCCGCCGGCAGCTGCCATCAGCGGGCCAACTCGCGATGCAAAGAGTCCCTTCTGATATGAAGTGAAAACGTGAATGCCGTATGCCGCAATCGGCAGTTCACCCGTAACCAGGTGCATTGCCTCGGCCAACATCACATCTGCGCCACCGTGGCCTTCTTCGCCGGGTTGAAA
>CAIPNT010000191.1 GCA_903866485.1 uncultured Micrococcales bacterium
GGCTCACCAGTGGCGCGGAGTTATCCGTGAATATATCGACCGCCTTGACATCTCAAGCGACAACCCAATCATCACCCTTGGTGAGGGTGGAACTCCGCTGGTTGAGGCCCCGGCGTTGGCCAAGCTGGTTGGCGCCGAGCGCGTGTTGCTAAAGGTTGAGGGAATGAACCCAACCGGTTCGTTCAAAGACCGCGGCATGACCATGGCCGTTTCAAAGGCTGTTGGGCACGGAGCCAAAGCGGTAATTGCCGCCTCTACCGGCAACACCTCGGCGTCTGCTGCAGCCTATGCCGCTGCGGCTGGCATCCAGTCAGTTGTTTTGGTTCCAAAGGGCAAGATTTCGCTCGGCAAACTGAGCCAGGCTGTTGCCCACAAATCGCAAATTCTTCAGGTGAAGGGCAACTTTGACGACTGCCTAGACCTAGCTCGCGAACTATCGGCCAACTATCCGGTGCACTTGGTCAACTCGGTTAACCCTGACCGCATCGAGGGTCAGAAGACGGGCGCATTCGAGGTAGTTGACTCACTTGGCTTCGCTCCAGACTTTCACGTCTTGCCAGTAGGCAACGCCGGAAATTACACCGCCTATTCAAAGGGTTACAAAGAAGACCTGATCGAGGGCCGCATCAAGGCTCTGCCAAAGATGTGGGGCTTTCAGGCCGAGGGGTCAGCTCCGTTCAGCTTTGGCAACCCGGTCAAGAAGCCTGACACCATCGCCACCGCGATTCGCATCGGCAACCCGGCGTCATACGACTTGGCTCTCGCAGCTCGCGCCGAAACCGACGGCCAGTTTGGCTATGCCTCTGACGCCGAAATCCTTTGGATGCACCGCTTCTTGTCACAGGAAGTTGGCGTATTCGTCGAGCCTTCATCGGCAACCGGCGCAGCTGGCCTCTTCAAGCACTCGAAGCGCGGCGAAGTGCCTGCCGGTTCAACCATCGTGGTCACCGTTACCGGTCACGGCTTGAAAGACCCAATGTGGGCACTCAAAACCGAGAGCGGCAAAGACATCAAGCCTCAGGCAGTGGCCAACAAGGTTGAAGCCGTTGCAGAGCGCCTAGGTTTGACCAAGAACTAATCATGACCTCACTCATCGGCAGAAAAGTCACAGTCAAGGTTCCGGCCACCTCGGCCAACCTTGGCCCTGGCTTTGACACTCTTGGCATGGCACTGTCTTTTTATGACGAGCTAGAGGTCGAAGCTGTAGCCGGCGAGGGTGCATTTGTCGAGGTTCACGGCGAAGGTCAGGGCGATGTGCCAACCGATGCCTCAAACCTTGTGGTTCAGTCGATCGCGGCAACCTTCAAGAAGTTCAACCAGCCGCTGCCGGGTTTGCGCCTCAAGGCTCACAACATTATTCCTCACGGGCGTGGCATGGGTTCTTCCGGCGCCGCAGTGGTATCGGGAATCGTGGCTGCCAAGGGTTTGCTCGATGGCCTGGTTTCAATCACCGATAAAGACCTGCTTGATCTTGCCACCGAGCTCGAGGGTCATCCCGACAACGTTGCTCCTGCGCTCTTTGGCGGTCTGACCATCGCCTGGGAAGACGAAAACGGGCCTCACCACAAAAAGTTGTTCGTTCACCGAGGTGTTTCACCACTCGAGTTGATTCCAACCTTCAAGATGTCTACAGCTTTGGCCCGATCACTGCAACCAGAATCTGTGCCGCACAACGATGCGGTATTCAACGTTTCGCGTTCAGCACTGCTTATTGCCTCGCTCACCCAGAGCCCAGAGTTTTTGATGGCTGCAACCGAAGACAAACTTCACCAGGATTATCGCGCTTCGGCGATGCCTGAAACCTATGCCCTCGTTCAGTTGATGCGAGAGCACGGTCAAGCCGCGGTAGTTTCTGGCGCGGGACCATCGGTGCTGGTTTTGGCCACCGGCCCGGCACAAAGACTTGAAGCCATCGCGTTGGCAGCAAAACACTATCCAGATTGGAAGGCTTTGCCGCTCGCCGTTGACTTCAAAGGTGCTACAGTAGTGTTGCACCAGAAATAGAGCGCAGTCTCTGACTCAAACGAGTCAAATGACGCGCGGTGGTGAAATCCTCGCAAATCTAATGCGATACCGCACGGTCCAGATCTAACCAGGCCAGTGCATACCAGCGAAAATCTCAAAAACATTGAGTCGCTGAAATACTCAAGAAAGAGCACAAACCAATGGATGAAATCCAAGAAACCAAGAAGCCAGCAGCTCGCCGCGGACGCCGCGTAGAAGCTGGAGCCGTTGCACCAGAGGCAAACTCGGCACCTGCATCGGCTTCAACCGAATCTGCAGACGCACCGAAGAAAAGCACACGCTCACGTGCGGCCAAGCCAGCAACCGAGGCAGCCGAGGCATCAACTGTCGAGGCAAAGACTCGTCCGTCACGCGCAAAGGCCGATGCCGGCGAGGCTAAAGCCGAGGGCTCGAGCAGCGCATCCGAGTCAAGCGGTTCGGCTTCAAATGCCGAGTCAAACGGCGAGGTTGGCGAGCGTCAAGAGCGTTCGGGCAACTCACGCAACCGCAACCGAAACCGCAATGGGCGTAACCGAAATCTCAGCAACAACGGTGAGCGTTCAGAGGGAGGCAACGCCGATTCAAACGGTGAAGGTGGCGAGACTCGTGAGCCAC
>CAIPNT010000192.1 GCA_903866485.1 uncultured Micrococcales bacterium
CGCAGCAGCGTTCTCGGCTGCCTTGCGCTCGGCCAAGGTTTGACGCTTGTTTGCCTCTTTAGAAGACTTTGCAGCTTTTTCGGCCTTTACGCCGTCGGCAACGCGGAATGCACCGCGACCAATGTAGCTGGTTGCCCCGAGGGCCTTCGAATCGAAACCAGACCATGGGTGGCCCGAACTGAAGAACGGCACCTTAGCAAGCAGCTGAAGCATCGGGTGGGTAAACAGGGTCACGATTGCGAGGTCGATGAGGGTGGTTAGGCCCAGGGTGTAGGCAAAGCCTCGCACGCTGCCAACCGTTAGGTTGTAGAGCACAACCGCCGCCAACAGGCTCACGCCGTCAGAAACCAGGATGGTGCGAATCGCACGCTTCCATCCAGATTCAACGGCCGCACCAAGGGCTCGACCATCACGCAGTTCGTCTCGAACGCGCTCAAAGTAAACGATGAACGAGTCAGCGGTAATACCGATTGACACAATCAAACCGGCCACGCCAGATAGTGACAGGTGGTAGCCCTGGCGCCATGAAAGCAGCGCGATCATCAGATAGGTCAAGATACCGGCGATAACTAGCGAGCCGACGGTTACAACTGCTAGTGCACGGTATTGGATGAACGAGTAGATGATGACGAGCAACAGGCCGATGGCGCCTGCAAGCAAACCGCTCATCAATTGCTCCGAACCGAGGGTTGCCGAAATGTTGTCTTGGCTCTGAACCTGGAAGCTAATCGGAAGCGAACCGTACTTCAACTGGTCGGCGAGCGACTTCGATGAGTCTTTAGTGAACGATCCGGTGATCTGTGCATTTCCGCCCGTGATTACAGCCTGCAGGGTTGGCGCGGTGATTACGTAACCATCCAAGGTGATTGCAAAGCGGTTTTGAGGAGCAGCAAGTGGAAATAGCTTTGCTGTGGTCTTGGCAAACTTGTCGGTGCCGTCAGCGTTGAACTTTAGGTTCACTGCCCAGGTGTTGGTTGAAGCACCGGTTGAAGTGGTCACGGTTCCGGCGTTGGCATCTGAGATGTCGGTGCCTTCGATTGAAACAGGACCGAGCACATACTTGCTGTATGCGCTCGTGTCACAGGTGGCAAGCGGCTTGGTTGGGTCGTCAACCTGGCCTGCCGAGCGGAATGGCTTCGAGCAGTCGAGGTTGTCATAGAACTTCTGTGTTGCCGCGTCTACACCTGCAACGGCAGGGGTTGCTGTGGCTGTAGCCGATGGGCTTGCAGCTGGAGTTGCCTTAGAACTTGAAGTTGGAGTGCTTGAAGGCTTTGCCGATGCGCCGGTCGATGGCGTAGCAGAAGCCGTTGGAGTTGCCGTGCCGACCGATACCGAGGTGCTCTGCGAGGTCTCGAGAACTGGGCGGAACTGCAGCTTTGCCGAGCTGCGAATCAGCTTAAGAGTGTTGTCATCGGGGGTGCCAGGAATCGACACGATGATGTTGTTATTGCCCTGGGTGTTGATTTGAGCTTCGCTGACACCACTGGCGTCAACACGCTGGCGGATGATGGCTACTGCCTGGTTCAACTGGTCCTGAGTAACCTTTTGGCCGGCCTGCACCTCTGGCGACAGGATGATCTCGGTTCCACCCTGAAGGTCGAGTGCGAGTTTCGGTGCAAAAGATGCACCGCCATTGGTTGCGATGCCAAGACCGATGATGGCAACTAGGCCAAAGATCAAGACGCCGAGCCAGGTTAGGCGCTTGCGCGCGCCCTTAGTAACAGCTGATTGAGACAAGGTTTCCTCTTATTTACTTGGCAGGCTTCGCTGCTGGCTTCTTGGCAGCAGGCTTCGCGGTGGTCGACTTGGCAGCGGCTGGCTTTGCACTGGTGGCCGGCTTCGCCGCTGGCTTCTTGGCCGTTGGCTTTGCTGCAGTGGCGGTCTTGGCAGCGGCAGCAGGCTTTGCTGCGGCTGGCTTTGCTGACGTCGCAGGCTTTGCCGCTGGGGTGGCCTTTACCACAGGCTTGGCTGAGGCAACCGCGGTCTTGGCCGCTGGCTTGGCTGCTGCTTCGATTGAACGTACAGCTGCCTTTAGCACGGTTAGCTTGGTGCCAGGAGTGGTCTCGACAACAATCTTGGTGTCTTCGATGCTGGTGATTGCGCCAACTATGCCGCTGTGCAGCAGAACGGTTGAACCGACCTTCATGCCGTCTTGCAGTTCAGCTGCGGCCTTCTTGCGCTTGCGTCCGTTCACATACATCATCACGATGATGAAGGCTAGAGCGACAATCAGAAACAAGTTATCCATGGTGGGCCTTACGGTAGTGAAAAAGTTATGAGTCACCTAAGGGCAACTTATCGATTATAGGTCAACCAGGGTGACGAATGCTTATAAGACAGGCGCTATTCCAAGGTGAATGTAGGCGGCTTCAGTGGCCTGTCGACCACGAGGTGTTCGAATGATCAAACCCATGCGCACTAAGAACGGTTCAACCACCGATTCGATGGTGTCTTGTTCTTCACCAACCGCTACCGCGAGTGTCGATAGTCCAACCGGCTTTCCGGCAAATTTTTGGGTGAGCACGGCAAGAATGTCGCGGTCAAGTCGATCTAGACCCAGTGCATCGACTTCGTATAGTTTGAGAGCGGCCTGGGCAAGGGTCTTCGAGATGTGACTCTCCCCCGCGACCAGCGCAAAGTCTCGAACTCGGCGCAACAGACGATTGGCGATTCTAGGCGTGCCGCGGCTGCGTGAAGCAATTTCGTGCAACGCGTCTGAGCTGATGTCGAGCTGCAACTTTTGGGCTGCTCTCGCGATCACATCTCGCAATTCGTCGACCGAATAAAACTCAAGGTGCGCGGTGAAGCCGAACCGGTCTCGAAGCGGGTTCGGCAGCATTCCAGATCTAGTGGTTGCGCCAACCAGCGTGAATGGCGCCAGGTCTAGCGAAATTGATGTGGCACCAGGGCCCTTGCCAACCATTACGTCGACTCTAAAGTCTTCCATCGCAAGGTAGAGCATCTCTTCGGCGGCGCGGGCCATGCGGTGAATCTCATCGATGAAGAGCACTTCGCCCGCAGCCAACGACGACAGCACCGCCGCGAGGTCTCCGGCGTGCTGAATGGTCGGCCCGCTGGTTAGGCGCAGCGGCGCGCCACTTTCGTGGGCGACAATCATTGCGAGCGTGGTCTTGCCAAGGCCAGGAGGCCCAGCGAGCAAGATGTGGTCAGAGGTGCGGCCCTGTAGGCGAGCGGCTTCGATGATGAGCGAGATCTGTTCGCGCACCTTTGGTTGGCCCACGAACTCGTCGAGTGATTTTGGTCGAAGCGCAGACTCGAAGGCCAGTTCGCTATCGCCCAGGTTCGGGTCGGTCAGGTCTTGGCTCATTTAGTCGCGCCTGACTTCGCCGAGCCCAAAATGGCCAAAGCAGCCTTCAAAACCGAGTCTCGCGTTGCGGTCGAACCAAGTTGCTTAGTGGCCTCGCGCACCGAGTCAGAAGCCAACTTTTCAGACCATCCGAGACCTGCAAGTGCCGCTGCCACGTCTTCGAATGAACCCGAAGCAGCCACTGCTTCTGAGCCTGCGGCGACAACGAGGTGGCTTAGCTTGCCGGCAAGTGTAACGGTGATCAGCTTTGCGGTTTTTGGCCCAATTCCACTGACCGACTTGAAAGCCGAGTCGTTTTCGGTTGCAACCGCTGAGGCAATCTCAGATGGGGTCAACGTAGCCAAGATCATCAGAGCCGACTTAGGGCCAACGCCGGTGACCGATCGAAGCGCGTCGAAGAGTTCTTGTTCAAGGGCAGAAGCGAAACCGAAAAGGGTCATAGCATCTTCGCGAACTACCATCGCGGTGAACAGCAGAACTTCTTTATCAAGCGTCAGTTTGGCGGCGGTGTTGCCGGTGACATTAACCAAATAGCCAACTCCGGCCACGTCGATGACGATTTGGCCGGTGGCATTTGAAACGATGGTTCCGCGCAGAGATGCAATCACCCGACAAGCCTAACTAAGGTTATTTTTTAGCCGTGGCAGCGCGCTCGGCTTCGAGCCAAGCTTTTTGAGCCGAAGTTAGATTGGTCGACTCGCTGGCAGCCGGAGCGCGCCACGCGTGGCAGATAGCGATTGCGAGGCTATCGGCGGCATCGGCGGGTTTAGGAACCTCGTTGAGGCCGAGAATCTTGGCGACCATAAAACCAACCTGTGCCTTGTCGGCACGGCCGCTGCCTGTGACCGCGGCTTTGACCTGAGTCGGCGTATACATAACCATTGGCACAGAATGCTTATGGGCAAGCATCAACACCGCTCCGCTGATCTGCGCGGTGCCCATCACCGTTGAGACGTTTTGTTGCGAAAAGACTCTTTCAATGGCGATTACGTCAGGCCTATGCAGCTCAATCAGGCGTTCAATTTCTAGGCCGATCTTGCCAACCCTAACCGTTAGGTCTGCAGCTTGGTCAGAGCGAAGTGTGTCGACGTAGACGAGTGAAACCTTTCGAGAGGCGCCAAGCTCAATGAGGCCAATACCGCATCTGGTTAGACCGGGGTCAATTCCCAGAATGCGTGTGGTCACGACTAGTCGTTCTCTAGTTCTGCCATAACCTCGGCCGACATGTCGAAGTTTGAATAAACGTTCTGCACATCATCTGAGTCTTCTAAGGCATCAATCAACTTGATTACCTTGCGGGCAGTGTCTGCATCGGTCTGCACCGGCATCGAAGAAACGAACTCTACATCGGCGCTTTCATAGTCGATTCCGGCGCTCTGAAGTGCGGTGCGAACCGCAACCATCGCGCTTGGGTCGGTTGTGATTACAAACTGCTCGCCGGGGTCTTCTAGGTCGTCGATGCCAACTTCAAGAACTGCCTCAATGATGCGATCTTCGTCAACGCCCTCGGTCTTGGCAACCACGATCACACCCTTGCGACCAAATTGGTATGAAACACTGCCAGGGTCGGCCATGGTGCCGCCGTTGCGTGAAACTGCCAGGCGAACCTCGGCGGCAGCACGGTTTTTGTTGTCGGTCAAACATTCGATCAGTATGGCTACACCGTTAGGCGCGTAACCCTCATACATGATGGTCTGGTATTCAACCGCGTCGGCGCCGACACCCGAACCGCGCTTAATTGCACGTTCGATGTTGTCATTTGGCAGCGAGCTCTTGCGGCCCTTTTGAACGGCGTCATAAAGAGTTGGGTTGCCGTCTAGGTCTGGCC